>NZ_KV808753.1:0-280749 GCF_001812375.1 Streptococcus sp. HMSC077F03 | reverse complement strand
TACTGGAGGTCATAGACTTTTACTAGTTTAACCAAATCTCGTGCCAAGGTCGAAACATTGCAGGATACATAAACCATTTTTTCTGGAACATAGGTCAGAATGATATCCAGTAGCTTATCATCTAAGCCTGTACGAGGAGGATCGACTATCAAGGCATCCGCTCGGTAGCCATCACATTAGAACATAAAAGAGAGGTTGAACCTCTCTAAATTTATTTTTCTTCACTCATTTTTGATTTTACTTCATCATAAGATAGTGCATGGGATTCCTCTTCTACTGTCTCAGGCATTTTTCCTGTTTCGTAAAGAGATTTAATCTGTGTACTATCTAATGTTTCGTATTTCAACAATGCTTCTGCAATCAACTTATGAGTTTCACGATTTGATTGGATGATTTCAGCTGCTTTGTTTCGTGCCTCATTTAATAATGAACGAACTTCCTCATCAATCTCATAAGCTGTTTGTTCTGAAATTGATTTTTGAGGACTTTGTGCACCAAACATAGCATGATTACCCTCATACTGAACTGGGCCTAGTTTTTCACTCATACCGTATTCAGTGACCATTGCACGCGCCATCTGAGTAGCCTGTTCAAAGTCATTTGAAGCTCCTGTCGTTTGGACATTAAAGATAATTTCCTCAGCAACACGACCACCCATCAATCCTGCTAATTGCTCTTTCATATCTTCTTTAGATAGAAGCATTTGATCTTCCTTAGGAAGTGCAATCATGTAACCACCTGCACGGCCACGTGGTACGATAGTCACTTTATGAACAACACGGGCATTCGATAAAACTAGACCAACAATGGTATGTCCAGCCTCATGGTAGGCAACCAATTCACGTTCTTTTTGTGAAACTGTCTTATCTTTCTTAGAAGGTCCAGCAATAACCCTATCTTCTGCTTCATCAATATCTGAAGCATCAATAACTGACTTGTTGCGACGGGCTGCAACCAAGGCTGCCTCGTTTAGAACATTTTCCAAGTCAGCACCAACAAAACCTGGAGTTTGTTGGGCAACTAATTTCAAATCAACATCTTCTGCTAGAGGTTTGTTTTTAGCGTGAACTTTCAAGATTGCTTCACGACCTTTAACATCAGGGCGACCAACCAAGACTTTTCTATCAAAACGTCCTGGGCGGAGAAGAGCTGGATCAAGAACATCTGAACGGTTTGTCGCAGCGATAACGATAATTCCTTCATTACCCTCAAAACCATCCATTTCAATTAAGAGCTGGTTCAAGGTTTGCTCACGTTCATCATTTCCTCCACCGAGACCAACTCCACGTTGGCGACCAACAGCATCAATTTCATCGATAAAGATAATGGCTGGTGCTGCTTTTTTAGCATCCTCAAAAAGAGAACGAACACGACTTGCGCCAACTCCGACAAACATTTCTACAAAGTCAGATCCTGAAATGCTAAAGAATGGAACGCCTGCTTCTCCGGCAACCGCCTTAGCAAGCAAAGTCTTACCTGTTCCCGGAGGTCCCTCTAAAAGAACACCCGCAGGAATACGCGCACCAAGTTTGGTAAATCTTTTTGGATCTTTTAGGAATTCAACAACTTCTACTAATTCTTGTTTTTCTTCCTCAGCACCTGCAACATCTGAGAATCGTACCTTGATATCTTCTTTGTTAGCAGCCTTGGCCTTGCTACGTCCAAAACTCATTGGATTTCGGCCACTATTTCCTCCCATATTTCCCATCATAGAGAATAGGAAGAATAAGAGAATAGCAAACGGCACAACAGAGACAAGGATATTGATCCACATACCGCTTGAACTCTCATGTTTGACTGTTACTTCTGCCTGATGTTCAGAAGCAAGTTTTTGCAATTCTGAAACTGTTGAATCAGACGGAAGAATAGTACTTGAGAATCTTTCTACTGTTGTAGCAGTAGGAGTGAAAAATTGAATTCCTGTTTCTTCCTTACTAGTCTTAGGATTTTTATAAACACCAGACACTTCAATGATGCTACCATTTGGCTGATAGGTTAATTCTTTTACATTGTCTGCAGTAATTTCTTTTACCAGTTCTGTATAGTTAATTTTTTCGCTTCGCCCAGCAGTATTTCCAGAGTAAAAATACTGGAATCCTGTCACTAGGAAGAAGATAATTAACAAGTAGAGAAATGGGTTTCTAACTAAACCATTATTTTGTTTTTTCATTAAAGATAAATCTTTCTAATTTGAATAAACTTCTTCTTTCAATACTCCAACATAAGGAAGGTTACGATAATTTTCTTTATAATCTAGACCATAACCTACCACAAACTCATTTGGAATAGTAAAGCAAGTATAATCCGCTTCAATTTCAACAACACGTCCCTCTGGTTTGTCCAACAAAGTCGCGATTTTAACAGAAGCTGCTTCTCTTGCAATAAACATATCTCGCAGATTTTTCAAAGTTTGACCTGTATCGATGATATCTTCTACAAATAGAATATGTCTTCCTTTGATATCTTGAGTTACGTCTTGCTTGATATTGATGACACCACTACTTGCAGTTCCACCATGGTAGCTAGATACCATCATAAAGTCCATCTCAATATGTGTATCAATATGTTTGACCAACTCAGCCATAAAAGGAATCGATCCTTTCAAAATTCCAACAAGAATTGGATTTTTTCCATCATAGTCTTTGGTTAATTGTTTACCTAGCTTTTTAGCTGCTTCTATAATTTCATCATGTGAAATGAGGATTTTTTTAATATCGTGTTCTAACATCTTTTTACCTATCTATTTTTTCTATATAAAGTACAGTGTTCATTATATCATTTTTCGTGTTTTTACTCAAATCACTGGTCGCAATTCCCAAAATTGAGACAATTTCTCCAAATTGCTCAATAATAGGAGTTGTTTTTCGTTTTTCAATAGGGATTTTCAAATCTATATACAAACGCCTCAGTTTCTTTCGATGACCATTCAGCCTAATAACATCACCAGGTTTTCGATATCTAATGTGTACAGATGTTTCTCGTGAAACCGTTACTCTTTGAACAGACTTCCCTTCAATAGGAATACCAAAAGAAAATAGATACCCCATATATCGAACTTGATTTTGATAGTGTAACACAAGTTCATCTTCCTTTTCATCAGCCTGAGGACTGATTTTGCAAACTCTAAACTTTTGATACTCTTTTATCAATTCATAACCATTTTTCAATGGATGACGATACTGGCTTTTCCTTGCTAAAATCTGTCGAACTTCATCAAACTGAGACTTCGTAAGATTTAAGTCTGGGAATTGATTGAGATAGTTCTGGAGCAAGACCCCTTGAGTTTGTTCTGAGTATGAAAAGAGCTCATTCAAATCTTCTACATCAATCTGTTCAGAAAGCTCCGTTATGGTTGCTTGGTAATCTGAAACTTCCATTCCAAAATCTAAAAGGGCGGATTTAAGACGAGGATTTTCTTTTTCAAGTTCTGGTAAATACCTATTCCGAATACGATTGCGAAAATAGCTGTTCTCACGATTTGTTTGATCTTCGAAATGAAAAATTGGTGGGAAGTCTGTTTTATGAAAATGCAACAAGGGACGGATGATTTCAATATCATCAACTACTTGACTTTCTTTTATCCCTGTTAAATGGCGTAACCGACTTCCTCGAATCAAGCGCATCAAAATCGTTTCAACTTGATCATCTGCATGGTGGGCAGTGACCAAGGCAGTTGCTCCAACCTCTTTCATGATTTTCCTAAAAAAATCATAACGAAACTCTCGAGCACGCGCTTCTGAAAAGTCTCCTGAAAAGCTTGTGATATAAATAGGAAATTCAGCTGCATCAGCTAACTTCCTTAGTTCATTTTCCTCCCAATCAGATTCCCTTCTCTGCTTGTGATTGACATGTGCTAAAATCAACTCAATTCCCAACTCATTTTGATAAGTAGACAATAGCTGGAATAAAAACATTGAATCCAGTCCGCCAGACAAAGCTAACACGACTTTCGAATGTTTTTTGAAATACTCTTTTCGGAGAAAATGATTTAAAAAATCCTGTTCCCTCATTTTAGAACCTCATAGACATCCTTAGCTATCTTAGCAATAGTATCATAATCAGAATTTTTGGTGAAAATGGAAAGAACGAAAGGAGAATCCGTATAAACAATCGCAGTGTCATGTTTAAACTCGTCGGCATCTCCAATTTTATGAGCTAGCTTAACCGAAACACCTTTAGCAATTCTTTGGTTGTCAAAATCAGTCTTACCTAGAGACTCTAAGACAAAACCATTCTGATTATAGATAGCTTCCATGACCTTTCCAGCCATTTTTGAAGAAGTCAGTTTATCATTCACATCCCAATCTTCACCCATAATAGTGGACATTTTTTCTTTAAAAGCCCCGTCAGATTGATTGGTCACGTAATAACCTAAAATATTATGAGCAACATTATCAGACTCTTTTGTTACCTTGGTAATTAACTGTTGAAGACTGTATTCTTTGTTATCTTCTTTTTTAGGTAAGCTACCACTACCTTCTGGTTTATAGGACCCAGGGAAACTATTTACTTCCGGGACATACTTGAAGCTACTGTCTAGCGTATACTCTCCTTGATTTATCTTATCTTGAGCATAATAAAGATAGGCTAGTTTCAAGATGCTAGCTGCATAAAGTTTGCTGTCTTCATTCACCCCAGCCTCTTTACCTGTACTCAGTTGTTTAACATAAATAGAATAATTTTCGTTCTGATAGTTGTTTGATAAAACTTCTTGAACCTTCTGGATGCGATTGTCTTCTTCCGAGACGAACTCTTTTGATACCCACCCAATTTGATCAATATGAAGAAATTCTTGTCCCTCAGCAAAGAGGGTTCTATCCACTGTTACGCGTTGATAGGGAGAGAGGAATGAAGAAATTTCTTTAGTGTCATAAGGGCTGTTATAGATAACAAACCCCTGCTCCAACCATACTTGTCTATTTTGAGTTTGAACTTGACTTTGATCATAGACCAACCGCTTATCTGCAAGGATAAACTGATGATTATCTAATTTAAAAACAGGAACACCTTGTCTATTCAAACGCCATTCTACTATTTTAAAGGTGGTTCCAGGAGTCAATTTACCAGACTCCTTGACAAGATCCTCATTAGCATAGACAGCTGTCTCTCCATATACCATTGGGGATTCCAGAGTTTCTTTATAGTAGAATCCATAATCAGACTCAGTTAGATAATAAATTTCTTTTGAAGAGTAAGGAAGCTGTTTTTCTGTGCTAACTACTCTTGAGGTTATGATAAAAGCAGGTAGCAATAAAACTACTAAGAACTTACGCATTCTTCTCTTCCCTTTCTTCTTGTAATCGTAATAAATGGTTTTTAGTTGCCAATTCCTCTAATTTTTCATCTGATAAACTTAGAAATTGCTCAACAACTTCCAATAAATTTTCCATGACATTACCTCGGAAGCAAATCAGGAATTGTGTAAATTGCTTCTCGTTTCTTTGAGTAATAGTACTTGGCGCGCGCATATTTTGCTACATAGTCTTCATCTTTCAACTTTGCAGCAAAGGCGGATTCCTTATCCTTTTCATCACTAAGAGTTTGGTACTGCTCTTTCAACTCTGTCAATTGCTGACGGCGTTGCAGTAACTGATCATAGCTTTGGGCCAAGTTATAAGTTGGTAAAATAAACAACAAGATCATCAAAATAAGGACCCAACCCATAAAACGATTCCTCTTTTGTCTCTCCTTCATCAGGTAACGACGACGTTGATGTTCATTTTGAATAAAAGAATTATTCATCTGTACAATATTTTTAGACATTTTCTTCTACCCGTGTTTCACTGAGAATTTCATACATACCTACTGCATCTTCTTTTTTTGTACTATCTTTCATTTCTAGTACTTTAACAAGCAACAACTTATTTCCAAAGCGAATTTCAACTTGGTCATCAACTTTCAAATCCGTTGAACTTTTGGCCAAGATTCCGTTCACCTTGATTCTACCTTTATCTGCTACTTCTTTTGCGACTGTGCGGCGCTTAATAATTCGTGATACTTTTAAATACTTGTCTAATCTCATTTTTATTACCTCAAATTATTATTGTACCATTTTTATCCTTTTTATAGAAGAAAAATGTTAAATGGGATTTGCTTCCTTTGATTCTTTTATCTCAAATAAACTTTCTCCAAAAATCAGCAAACCTTCTAAAATTTCATAATCCTTCTTGTTTCGGACATCGAATACAACTTCCATTACTCCCTTATTCTCAGCTATAGCTGCTTTTAAGTTCGTTGCGGATAAGGCTTTAAAATAATCTTGAGCCAAGAATAGTCGTTGAGTGACTTTTTCAAATTGAACTGTAATCTTATTTTCTTTTCTTTCCACACGTTCTACAAATACCTTGTCAAAATATGACTTAACCAAACCAATCTCTAAAAGGTATGCTACTACGTCTGGGTATTCTCCAAAGCGATCCATCAACTCTTCTTGTAGTTCTTCATAGTTGACACGATTGTCAATTTGACGAATTTTCTTGTAAATTTCAATCTTATGTCGTTGGTCAGAAATATAAGTATCAGGAAGATAAGCATCAATTTGTAAAATCAACTCAGCATTTCCTTTGATTCTTTTATTCCCATTACCGTTCCGTTTAGCAATAGCTTCCTCTAATAACTGTGAATACAATTCAAAACCAACAGAATCAATGAAACCAGACTGCGATTTTCCTAGGAGATTTCCTGCTCCACGAATCGAAAGATCTCGCATCGCAATCTTAAATCCAGAGCCCAATTCTGTAAATCCCTTAATCGCTTCTAATCTCTTCTCAGAAACTTCACTAATTGATTTTTCTGGACGATACATGAGATAAGCATAAGCAATACGATTACTACGACCGACTCTTCCTCTTAATTGATACAAAGTTGACAAACCCATATGGTCTGCATTTTCAATAAATAAGGTATTGGCATTTGGAATATCAACCCCTGTCTCAATAATAGTAGTTGTCACCAAAATATCATACTGACCTTCAATAAAGTCCAATAAAGTATTTTCCAACTGAATTTCACTCATTTGTCCATGAACATACCCAATCGAAGCCTCTGGAATCAACTCCTGTAATTCTGAAACCTTCTGGTCAATCGTGTCAACCTTATTGTAAAGATAGTAAATTTGACCTCCACGCTCCATTTCACGCAAGACAGCATCACGAATGACACTATCATTCTTCTCTAATACATAGGTTTGAACAGGATAGCGATTGGTTGGAGGAGTTTCAATAACAGACAAATCTCGGATTCCCAGCATAGACATGTGGAGAGTACGAGGGATTGGCGTTGCTGTCAAGGTTAGAACATCTACTTGTTTTTTCAGTTCTTTCAAAGTTTCCTTATGCTTAACACCGAATCGTTGTTCCTCATCAATAATCATCAATCCCAAATCTGAAAACACAACATCTTTTGACAAAACACGATGCGTTCCAATCAAAATATCGACTTGACCATTCTTTAGTTTTTCAAGTGTTTCTGCCTGCTCTTTTTTACTTCTAAAGCGACTCAACACATCAATATTAACAGCAAAATTTTGGAATCGTTCCTTAAAATTCGTATAGTGCTGTTGCGCTAAAACCGTCGTTGGAACTAGAACGACCACCTGTTTGTGATCATTGACTGCCTTAAAAGCAGCACGCATTGCTACTTCAGTCTTCCCAAAACCAACATCTCCAACCAAAAGTCGATCCATGGGGTGAGAATCCTGCATATCTCTCTTGATTTCCTCAATACTACGAAGTTGATCATCCGTTTCAACGTAAGGGAAAGCATCATCAAAATCATGTTGCTCATCATCATCAGCTGAGAAAGCAAACCCCTTCAACTGACTACGCACAGAATAAAGCTTGATTAAATCGTCAGCTATATCCTCTACTTGGTTCTTAACTTTTTGCTTGGCCTTTTTGAAATGACCATCATTTAATTTATTAAGTTTTGGCGCTTTCCCATCACTTGAAACATATTTAGACAGTAACTGAATCTGCTCTACTGGGATGGAGATTTGGTCACCATTTTGATACTGTACACTGACATAATCACGGTGAATACCTTGGATTTCAATTGTTTCGATTCCTAAATATTGACCAATTCCATGGATATGGTGAACAACGTAGTCCCCTTTTTCAAGTTCATTATAATCTTTTAATCGCTCTGCATTTGAAGCATGTTGTCTTCTAAACCGACGTTTTAATTTCTTTTGAAAAATCTCATGTTCAGTAATCAAGAGAATTTTTTCATCTACAAAATGAAAACCATGTCTTAGATTACCCTCAATCAAGTTTACAGATTCTTTACAGATACTTGACTTATCTCTGGAATCCAATTTGATCTGATATTCCTCTAAAACATCCTCCAACGTCTTACTTCCCATTGAATTGCTAGACTGCAAAATAATAGTGTAGTCCATTTTTTTGTATCGCTCAATTTCTCCTTTTAAAAATGAAAATTGATTGAAAAACTCTTGCATGGGGTATTGATTAAATTGATAAATGTGATCAAACTTAAGATTTCCTAAGCCCTTTTGCAGATTGGAGAAAAAGGTAACTGGACTTTGTTTTTTATAGGTTTGCTCTGTATCTGCAAAATACTGCATCCCAGAAAATGATTTACCATTCTGTAAATCTTCTGTAAAGTATTGTGCTAATTCTCTTTCAAAGGATTCATACTGATTCATCAATTTTTGATAGTCATCAAAGAATACTGGTGTATCTTTTTCAATATAATCAAATACAGTCCATGTTTTATCGTAACATAAGGACAAAAACTTTCGACTATCTGAATGTACTTGTTTTTGATGAAAACTTGACAAAATCTCTTCCAAATATGATTTTAAAATTGGTGATAGAGTCTTTGAAATTTGCTTTTCTAAAGCTGACTGTCCTCGTTGATAATCTTTTTCTCTCAAAAGTATGTCGCTAGCTGGAAAGATAGTGAGGTTTGTCTGATTTTCTTTCGATAATTGTGTTTCGACTTCAAAAGTACGAATACCATCTACTTCATCGCCAAAAAACTCGATTCGGAAAGGTTCTAACTGAGACATCTCAAAAATATCTAAAATATCTCCTCGAATACTAAACTCACCTTGTGTCTGTACTTGAGTAACTTTTCGATATCCAATTTCCTTTAACCGGTGAAGTAGCTCGTGTTGGTCATATTCTTCGCCAACTGCAATTTTTATAGTACTTTCTTTAAATCTAGTCGGAGAGGGTAAAATTAACCTACTCGCTGCGATATTACAAACTAAAATCCCTTTCTTAGACGGATCACTCAAAAAACGCAAGGCTTCAACCCGCGAAATGATTTTTTCTTGCGAAGACATCAAAAACTCTACCATAGGAGAGTCATCTACTAAAAATGGATAGACAAATTCCTCTCCTAAGAGAGAAAGAAGATCACTGATAATTCGTTCTGCTTCTCCATAAGTCGAGGTCAGTAACACAACCTTATTTTCTTTTTCTAGGCTGCTTGCAATTGCAAGAGCCTTAGTAGACGTTGATAAACCAAGTATTAGTTGTCTTTTCTTATCTATCAGATTTTGATGCCATTTTTCTATCTGATTATTTTCTGAGAATAAATCTAATAAAGTCACCATTTATCCATTATACCTCTGCATTGTTTTCTCAAAGTTTTTCTCTTGTAAATAGTAGTTTACAGCATCGTCAACCTTGTCAATAGACTGTAAAATACCCACATAGTCATCCTGTTCAAACTTACTTAAAACATGATGAACAACCGACATGCCTTTTTTAGGTCTTCCAATACCTATTTTAATACGGTTAAATACCTGAGTCCCTATATGTTGAATAATAGACTTGATACCATTATGCCCACCTGCTGAGCCCTTTGCTCTTAAACGAATTTTCCCGACTTCCATGTCAAGGTCGTCGTAAATAACGAGTAAATCTTCAATATCCAAACCATAGTAAGTCAATAAAGCATGAACCGCTTTTCCACTTTCATTCATAAATGTTGTTGGTTTGACCAGATAAATTTTTTCTCCATTGAAGAAAAAAGATGCTAGATCAGCTTGAAATATCTTGTCATGTGTAAAGGTGACATTTTGTTTTTTAGCTAGTTGGTCAATCAACATAAATCCAACGTTGTGCTTGGTTTCAAAATATTTATCCCCTGGATTTCCTAATCCAACAAGTAATTTAGTCATTTATTTTCCTTTCAAAAGCCAAAAGGGTTGGAATTTTTTTTCCAACCTAATTGACACTATTTATTAAATGTTATTAAACATTAAAGCGGAATTCCATGATATCGCCATCTTGAACGATATATTCTTTTCCTTCTTCACGCAAACGCCCAGCTTCTTTTACAGCCTTTTCAGATCCATATTTCACTAGATCCTCATATGACATTGTTACTGCACGAATAAACCCTTTTTCAAAGTCTGAGTGGATAATACCAGCTGCTTGAGGAGCTTTCATCCCTCGCTTAAAGGTCCAAGCACGGACTTCTTTTTCACCAGCTGTGAAGTAAGTTCCAAGCCCAAGCAAGTGATAAGCTGCACGAGTCAACTTGTCAACGCCTGATTCAGTCAAACCAAGTGCTTCAAGAAACTCTTGCTTATCCTCATCGTCTAACTCAGAAATTTCTTCCTCAGCACGCGCAGAAATAACTACCACCTCAGCATTTTCTGTCGCTGCAAATTCTCGAATTTGCTTCACATAGTCGATAGAATCTGGATCTGAAACTACATCTTCATCCACATTAGCAACATAAAGAACTGGTTTAGTAGTCAAAAGGAAAAGACCCTTAACAACTTTTTGTTCCTCATCTGTGAATTCAATGGTACGAGCTGATTTTCCATCTTCAAGAACTGGTTTAATTTTTTGAAGAATGTTAAACTCTGCTACTGATTCTTTATCTTTTTGCGTACGTGCCATCTTTTCTACACGCGCATAGCGCTTATTGACTGATTCTAAATCAGCAAGAATCAACTCCAGGTTAATGGTATCAATATCTGCAAGTGGATCCACAAAGGCGTCTTCACGTCCTTGCTCACGCATAACATTTTCATCATCAAAAGCACGAACTACATGAACAATCGCGTCTACTTCACGAATATTGGCCAAGAATTTATTACCTAGACCTTCTCCTTTTGATGCTCCTTTTACAATCCCTGCAATATCTGTAAATTCAAAGGTTGTTGGGACTGTCTTTTTAGGTGTAATCATTTCTGTTAGTTTTTGTAGGCGTTCATCTGGAACTTCCACCATCCCAACGTTTGGATCAATAGTCGCAAATGGGTAGTTTGCCGCCTCTGCTCCTGCTTTTGTAATTGCATTAAAAAGGGTTGATTTACCAACGTTTGGCAAACCAACGATGCCTGCTGTTAAAGCCATAGTTTCTCATTCTCCGTTCTCATTTCAATCCCTAACATTATAACACAAAAAGGGAAAACTTGCTAACCCTCTAACTAAGGGTTCTTAGTCAATAATCTTATTCATTTTTCGTTCAAAATCATAGCGACTCATCATGACAAGGTGGTCACAATTGCTACACTTTATTTTGATATCTGCCCCTACACGTGTAATTTCCCAACGATTAGCCTTTTTGCCTGTTGACTTGATGGTACAAGCGTGTGGTTTTTTCATCTCAACAAAATTTCCAACTTGATACATACTACTCTCCTTTTCTTTTTTGATTATATCATAAAAGAGGCGAGCCAGGCTCAACCTCTTTCACTTAATTTGTTCGAACTGGTGTGATAAGCTGCATGAAATCTTCGTCAGTATCTGCTGGCACAAGAGTAAATGGACGAACTGATGAGATAAAGCTAATGGTCACCTTCTCGCTATTTAAAGCCTTGAGGGAATCAATCAAGTAAGTTGGGTTAAAACTAATAGTCAAATCATCACCAGTCACATGCTCCGTATCGATTTCTTCGTTTACTTTACCAACTTCTGGAGAGTGAACATGGGCGCTAACAACCCCACCTTTAATTTCAAGCTTCACAGTACCATTTTGAGTCGCACTTGATAAGAGACGTGCACGTTCCATAGATTGACGTAAATTAACAACATCAAAAGTAATTGTAGTGTTAAAGTCTGTTGGAATCAAGCGATCTGTATCAGGATAATTACCTTCTAGTAGACGAGTGTAGAAGCTAATATTTTCGCTTCTAAAGAGGATTTGATTATTTGCAAAGAAAATCTCTACAGTTTCAATATCATCTGTAAATACAGCTGAAAATTCGCGTAGAGAACGACTAGGAATTACCACATCGAAATCATCACCATTTTTTTCAAGAGTCAATTTCTTCTGGCTAAGGCGATGAGAGTCTGTCGCAACTGTTTTTAGTTCCTTGTGTTGGCTCAAAACAAAATGGACACCAGTCAAAATTGGACGACTTTCTTGCGTACTTGCAGCAAATGCTGTTTCATTGATAATTTTCTTGAGTAGTTTGGTTTCAAGAACCAAAGGTGTGCTTGCTGAAATTTCTTGAATTCGTGGGTACTGTTCGCTATCTTTTCCTTTTAGAGTAATTTCTGATTTGCCACTTGTTAAGACAATTTGTTTTTGTTCAATCTCTTTAAAATCTAGCGTTACATCTGGAAGACTAGATACCACATTGATAAAGAAAGAAGCTTCAAGAAGAATCGAACCCAAAGAAGTAATCAAGAGACCAGCATCTTCATTCTTTTGAGAAATGAAATTCTCAATAGAAATTTGACCGTTTGATCCAATTAAAGTAATTCCTTCATTTGTAACGTCAATTTTGATTGTTGATAAAATTGGAATAGCATTTTTAGAGCTTATTGCTCGTTTTGTAGTATTTAAAGCTTGTAGAAATAAATTTTTATTAATTGAAAAATGAATCATGGATTCTCCTTTATTTATTTTTAGTATTAGAAAGTTAATAGTAATAATAGAGTGTGTGAATTCTGTGGAAAACTGAGTGCTATTTAGTAAACTTAAGCTCCTAAGCTTGTTTAAAAAATGTGGATAAAAAAGATAAGAAATAAAAAGTTATCCACAAGCTACTTAATTTTCTTTTTGATTGCTTCTATTTCTAAACGTAAATTATCGTCTTCGTCAATCAATGATTTGATTTTAGCATGGGCATGAATAACGGTGGTGTGATCCTTTCCGCCAAATTCTTTTCCGATTTTTGGAAGACTGTTATCTGTCAATTCTCTAGCTAGATACATAGCAACTTGACGCGCTAAAACGATGTTTTGAACTCGTCTCGTCCCCTTCATTTCTTTGACACTCACTCCATAAAAATTACCAACTTCAGTTTGGATTTTCTCAATTGGAATAACAAGTATCTGGCGGGCGTCTTGCTTACGTGCTCTAATAGCTTCCGCAGCAATATCAATAGTAATATCCTTAATCTTCTTCACTCTGGCAATTAAGGTGATATCGTTGATTGCTCCTTCCAATTCTCGAACATTTGAATCAAATTGGCCAGCCAAGTATTCCAGAGTATCACTTTGGAAATGGTAATCCAAGTGCTCTGTTTTACTTTGAAGAATGGCGATACGTGTCTCAAAGTCAGGAGGAGTGATATTTTGCGTCAATCCCCAGCTAAAGCGTGTGACAAGTCTCTCTTCAAGTCCTTCTAGGTGTTTAGGACTTCGATCACTGGTTAGGACAATCTGTTTCTGCTTATCATGAAGAGCATTGAAGGTATTGAAAAATTCTTCCTGGGTCGCGACTTTTTTGCCACTGAGAGATTGGATATCATCGATCAATAAGAGATCAAGGCTACGGTAAGTTTTTTTGAACTTTTCCATTTCCCCAAGTCGCAAGTGTTCAAGAAAGTCATTGATAAAGCTTTCGGCAGGAATGTACTTGACACGCGCATCAGGAATATTTTTCAAAATCTCATTTCCAATCGCATTGAGCAAGTGAGTCTTTCCAAGACCAGGTCCTCCATAGATGAAAAGAGGATTATAGGTCAGAGCTAAATCTTCAGATACAGCTAGTGCAGCTGACACCGCCCAAACATTCCCATCACCTTGAATAAAGTTATCAAAGGTATATTTTTCTTTTAACCCTGTTTCGGAATAGGGAATCGTTGGTAGTGCAGGCGTGTAATCGTAAGTAGAGACACTATTCGTATCATTTACTTGAGGAGATTCTGTACTCTGAGGTTTAGTGAAAATATAGTGAGGTTTGATTTCAGAATCATAAATTTCAAAACCAGCAGCAACAATAATATCTTTTAATTGCTTTTCCCACACCATTTCCATCTCTGATCTCGGTAGAAATATAGTAGCTGTGTTTTCTTCTACTTTGATGAGTTCAGCAGGTGTAGCATAGAAATCATACATAGATCGCGTCAATCTTTCTTGAGCAAATTCTAAAATACGATTCCAAAATTGCTTTTCTTTCAACTATTTTTCCTCCTTTACTATGATTTTAGTAGTTTAGTGCTAGACTTATTTTACCATAGATAGTAGGATTTTTCCACAGATTGGGGAAAAGAATCCACAATGTTAGCAGTATTTATCCACAGGTTGGGGATAAATAGAAAAATCCTTGATTTAGTAGGCTTTTTGATAAAAAAAATTGGTGGATAAATTTGTGGGTTGAGAAAATAAAACAACAGCCTTATTTCAGGCTGTTAATAATTCTATCGTATTCTTCTTGACTTGAAAAGGAGATAATAATCTTTCCAGTATCTTTTTTTGAAAGTTTAATTTCTACACTTAAACCGAGTAGTTTTTTTAATTGATTTTCTTCGTCTTTGATGAAAGAATCACTTTTTTTTTGCTTCTTGTGTTTTTTATCTGTAAGAAGTGCTTCTAACTTTCTCACAGAAATATCTTCATTTTTGATTAGTTGGAAGAAATAGTCTTGCTGCTCTTTATCCAAACCAACAAGTGAACGTGCATGCGCTTGAGAAATTTTTCCATTTTCTACTTCAGTTAAGATATATTCTGGTAGGGAAAGCAAACGAATAAAATTAGTGATATAAGGACGAGATTTCCCCATTTTATCTGCTATCTCAGTGTGAGTAAATCCTTTTTCTACTAAAGATTCGTAGGCGCGTGCTTCTTCAACAGGATTTAAATTTTCTCTCTGCAAATTCTCAATGATTGACTGAATCATCATTTCCTGATCTGAGAGGTGCTTTACAACGGCTGGAATAGAGGTCAGACCAGCCAAGAGAGAAGCTCGATATCGTCTCTCTCCTGCAAGGATTTCATAACCAATTACAGGAGATTGACGAACGATGATTGGTTGGATTAGCCCATTTTCTTTGATTGACTGAGCCAATTCCTTTAATTTTTCTACATCAAATTCTTTCCGAGGTTGGTAAGGATTCTTTTGTATTTCAGAGATAGAAATCATTTCAAATTTTTCCATGATTCTACACTAACATATCTTTTACTTTCTGTAAAGTTTTCTTTATACTGACGTCAATTAAGACTCTAAATCACCAGAATTCTTATCTAGTTTAATTGAGGTTGTTTCCTCCTTACCATTACGGTAGTAGGTTACTTTGATAGTATCTCCAATAGCATGATTGTAAAGAGCGTGTTGTAGGTCTGTTGATGAGGCAATCTCTTTGTCGTCAACTTTGGTAATGACATCGTATTTTTGAAGATGTCCATTTGCTGGCATATTGTTTTGAACAGATCGAACAACTACACCTGAAGTGAGGCCACTTGGAATGTTAAGTTTTCTAAGATCACTAGCTCCAACATTTGACAGATTGACCATTTGAATTCCAAGAGCAGGACGAGTCACTTTACCATCACTTTCAAGCTGTTTAATGATATTTTGTGCATCGTTTGAAGGGATTGCAAAACCAAGACCTTCTACAGATGTTCCACCATTACTTGCAATTTTACTTGATGTAATACCAATTACTTGTCCTTGAATGTTTACAAGTGGACCACCAGAGTTACCAGGGTTAATGGCTGTATCTGTTTGAATGGCTTTTGTTGAAATAGCTTGACCATCTTCAGATTTTAGAGAAACATTTCGATTAAGACTTGAAATAATCCCCTGTGTAACTGTATTAGCATATTCTGAACCTAGAGGACTACCGATAGCAATCGCTGTTTCTCCAACACTAAGTTGACTTGAATCCCCAAATTCTGCCACTGTTGTAACTTTTTCTGAAGAAATTTTAACGACAGCAATATCAGAGAAGGTATCAGATCCGACAATTTCACCAGGAACCTTGGTACCATCTGCTAAGCGGATATCAACTTTTGAAGCTCCATTGATAACGTGAGTATTAGTTACAAGATAGGCATCTTTATCATCCTTTTTATAGATGACACCTGATCCCTCACTTGCGATTTGTTGATTGTCTGAATCAGAGTTAGTGTCATCAGCATTAAATACACTACTTTGTCTACTGCTAGAAGAAGAATAAGTAATGATTGAGACAACAGCATCCTTAACTTTATTTACTGCTTGAGTGGTTGAGTTTTCATTTTTATAGGATGTTTGAGTGACAGTGCCAGAATTATTATTCGTAGCTTGATTTCCTTGTTTTTGATAAAGTTGTAATGTTACGAAACTTCCTAAGGCACCACTTAAAAATCCGATTAGAATGATTATTAGAACTTTAACTCCTTTTTTGTAAAATTTTTGTAAGTGTTTCATAAACGCCTCCGTTTGTTATTTATTTACTCAGATTATAAACCTATTAACTTAATTCAAACTTAAAAGCTTAAAGTTTTACACAAGTTGTGGATAACTCGTTTTATTCTGTGAATTTACTAGTAATTTTGAATGATTTTTGTGTGTATAAGATGTGAAATGAAGTGTGGATATGATAGAATAGAAGAATGAAAATAAAAATTGTAACAGTGGGAAAATTAAAAGAAAAATACCTTAAAGATGGTATTGCTGAATATACCAAACGAATTTCACGTTTCGCCAAATTAGAAATGATTGAGCTTACTGATGAGAAGACACCTGACAAAGCCAGTGAATTAGAAAATCAAAAAATCTTGGAAACAGAAGGTGAAAGAATTCTTTCTAAGGTTGGAGAAAGGGACTTTGTCGTTGTACTAGCTATTGAAGGAAAAACACTCTCCTCAGAGGAATTTAGTAAGCAACTAGAGCAAGCTTCTATCAAAGGATATTCAACGCTTACCTTTATCATTGGAGGGAGTTTGGGTCTAGCTCCTGTTGTAAAAAATAGAGCCAATCTTTCTGTCAGTTTTGGACGTCTGACATTACCACATCAGTTAATGAGATTGGTTTTAGTTGAACAAATTTACCGTGCTTTTACAATTCAACAGGGTTCTCCTTACCACAAATAGAAGATTGACTTAGCTCTTGTTTTTTGATAGAATGGTCATGTTAGGTCTCATAGCTCAGCTGGATAGAGCATTCGCCTTCTAAGCGAACGGTCGCAGGTTCGAATCCTGCTGGGATCAATTTTAGATGCGAAGCTGGGGTAAATCCCAGCTTTTTTCTTAAAAAAGTGCGTTTCAGGTGCAAAAATGTACAGTTGGGAAGAATTTTTTCTTACATGGTCTTCATTTTGTATAATAGGTGTGTAAGTTAACTTACAAGAAAAAATAATACAGGAGATTTCATTATGAAAAATACAGTAAAGTTGGAACAATTTAAAGAGGTAACAGAGGCAGAATTGCAGGAGATTCGAGGTGGAGATTGGAGAATTTCAGAAACAATTCGTAATCTTATTTTTCCAAGAAGAAAGTAATGAAATAAAGGTAGAGAGTAATGGATTTATTTGGATTAGGGATAGCTATTTTTTATTTTCTCATCATTAGCAAAAGTTATGAATGGATTTGTAAAATAAATAGAAAAGAACAAATTGTTTTTTTCTCTTACACATGCATCTCAGTTTTTATACTTGAAGAAATTATTACACTAGTATTTTCTAATAGTTTTGCTTTGTCTAAATTTTTATTTCCTTTGGTTGTGTACCTTTATTTAAGAAAGTTAAAGAAGTCTGAAAAATACAAAGCTATTTTTATCAGTTTACTACTGTCTTTATTATATCACAGTACTCATACTTTTATATCCGTAACCTTATCTTCTATAATAGGAGATGAAGTAGTATTACACTATAAAAGTACATTCCTTTTAGTAGTATTGTTAATGACTTATTTTTCTATTCTAATAATAATTCGTTATTTTCATCTGGATATTAAATATTTTGATAAAGATTATCTGTATCCTTTTTTAAAAAAAGTAATAGTTGCTTTCTTTGGTTTACATATCTTATTGTTTATTTCAGATATAGTAAGTACAACTCATCATTTAAATAGCTTCGGAAGTATTTTATCAACCATTGTTTTTATTTGCTTGTTATTGATTTTCTTTGCAATGAATTCTCACAAGATTCAAATTGAAAAAGAGATTGCTCTAAAACAAAAGAAATTTGAACAAAAACATTTACAGACTTATACTGATGAAATTGTGGAGTTGTATAATGAAATTCGAGGTTTTCGTCATGATTATGCAGGAATGCTTGTCAGCATGCAAATGGCGATTGACAGTGGAGATTTACAAGAAATTAACAGGGTTTACAATGAAGTCCTAGTAAAAGCAAATCAGAAATTGAGGTCAGAAAAATATACTTACTTTGATTTAAATAATATAGAAGATTCTGCTTTACGAAGTTTAATTGCTCAATCGATTGTCTATGCACGAAAAAATGATGTAGAGTTTACATTGGAAGTAAAGGATATCATTACTAGACTGTCAATAGATTTACTTGATCTTGTTCGTATCATGAGCATTTTACTAAACAATGCCGTTGAAGGTGCTGCAGATAGTTATTTGAAACAAATGGAAGTTGCAGTCATTAAAATGGATTTTGAAACAGTTATAGTTATCCAAAATTCATGCAAAATCACTATGACGCCTTCAGAGGATCTATTTGCCTTAGGTTTCTCTACCAAGGGAAGAAATAGAGGTCTAGGACTTAATAATGTCAAAGAGATTTTAGATAAGTATGACAACATTATCTTAGAAACAGAGATGGAAGACAACACATTTAGACAAATTATTAGATTTAAGAGGGAATTCGAATGAAAGTATTAATTTTAGAAGATGTTATTGAGCATCAAGTGAGACTAGAGAGAATATTGAATGAAATCTCTGAGGAATCGAATATTCCTATTTCATATAAGACAACAGGAAAAGTTCGTGAGTTTAAGGAATATATCGAAAATGATGAAGTAAACCAGCTTTATTTCCTAGATATCGATATTTATGGAATTGAGAAAAAGGGATTTGAAGTGGCTCAGTTTATTCGTCATCACAATCCTTATGCTATTATTGTCTTTATTACCAGTCGATCTGAATTCGCTACTTTAACTTATAAGTATCAGGTATCAGCTTTAGATTTTGTAGATAAGGACATCAATGATGAATTGTTCAAAAAACGTATCGAGCAGAGTATTTTTTACACTAAGAGCATGCTGCTTGAAAACGAAGATGTTGTAGACTATTTTGATTACAACTATAAGGGAAATGATTTGAAAATTCCTTACCATGATATTCTGTATATCGAAACAACAGGTGTTTCTCATAAATTGCGAATTATTGGTAAGAATTTTGCCAAAGAGTTTTATGGAACTATGACAGATATTCAGGAGAAGGACAAACATACCCAGCGATTTTATTGCTCCCATAAATCTTTCCTTGTCAATGTAGGAAATGTGAGAGAAATTGATCGAAAAAATTTAGAAGTTGTCTTTTATGAAGATCATCGTTGTCCTATTACCCGTTTGAAAGTTCGTAAACTAAAAGATATTCTAGAGAAAAAATCTAAAAAGTGATTGACAATAAGTAAGAAATTGATATAATGGTTATATCTGCTACAGATAGATGGTCCGTTGGTCAAGGGGTTAAGACACCGCCTTTTCACGGCGGTAACACGGGTTCGAATCCCGTACGGACTATTTTATCCGCCATAGCTCAGTTGGTAGTAGCGCATGACTGTTAATCATGATGTCGTAGGTTCGAGTCCTACTGGCGGAGTTAGATAAAAAGAACACCATCTGGTGTTCTTTTTATTCTTAGTTTGTATCACCTAACATTTTCATAAGGAAGTCTGTCATTTCTTGCGGACTTTCTTTTTTCCCATGAGCAATCCAAGTCTGACAAACACCAAATAGGGCATTTGTTAGATAAATACTGCTATATTCTAACTCAATTGAATTTAGTTGTAGTTGCATAAAACGTTTCTGAAGATCAGTACTAAGCATAATATGCAGTTTATTTCTCAAAAAATTTTGGATTTCTTTGGTTCCATTTTCAGAAAGAAGAGCAGCCAGAAGTGGTTCTGATTCTAGATATTCAAATACTTCTAGAATAGCATCTCTTTTATGATGAACATGTTTTTGGAAGATATATTCAAATGTATGAAATAACTTACTTTGATAGTGTTCAATCATATCATACTTATCTTTGTAGTGAGTGTAGAAGCTAGAACGACTAATTCCGGCTTTTTCTGCTAATTTGACAGTAGAAATTTGATCAAAGGGCTGGTCCATCAATAATTGAACCATGGCATTTTCGATAATTCGTTTTGTTTTTAAACGTTTGTTACTTTCTTTCATAATTTCTCCTTGTAAACAAAAATAGACTATGTGTCTAAAAAATTATTTTTTACCTTGTAATTTAGATTTTTTGATGTATAATCTATTATATCAAAATTTTAGACAATATGTGTAAAAAAGGAGGAAACATGTTTAAAGAATGGAAAGCAATATTTAAAAAACCGACCTTTATCATTGTAATGATAGGGATTTCTCTCATTCCAGCTTTATACAACATTATATTTTTATCGTCCATGTGGGATCCATATGGTCAAGTATCGGAGTTACCTGTGGCAGTTGTCAATAAAGATAAGGAAGCTTCTTATAATGGACAGACTATGACAATTGGTGAAGACATGGTGTCTAATTTAAAAGAAAATAAGGTTTTAGATTTTCACTTTGTTAATGAAGAGGAAGGGGAAAAAGGGCTAGAAGATGGTGACTACTACATGGTAGTGACTTTACCAAGTGACTTATCTGAAAAAGCTACTTCTATCCTAACGAATCATCCTGAACAGATGCAGATTGATTATCAGACGTCAAGTGGGCATAGCTTTATTGCAAGTAAGATGAGTGATTCTGCAATGACACAATTAAAACAAACTGTCTCTACTAATGTTACGGAAACATACACTAAGGCTTTATTTCAAAAAATGAATGATTTGAAATCTGGAATAAATAAGGCAGCTGAAGGAAGTGAACAATTGGCTAATGGAGCCGATCAGTTGGTGACGGGAAGTCAAACGTTGACGACAAATCTTAATACTCTAGCTAATTCAACTGTAACTTTTTCAAATGGAGCGGATCAATTTACAAAAGGCTTATCTAGCTATGTGTCTGCTATAGAGCAATTACATATTGGTTTAGGAACTTTTAATAGTGGTTTACAAAGTTATACAAATGCTGTCTCACAAGTTGACACTGGACTTGGTCAATTAGCTTCAAAAACTCCTGAGTTGGTGACAGGTGTAAATCAGCTAAATACAGGTATAAAGTCCTATACAGGTGGCGTTTCACAACTGGATACAGGTCTCAATCAATTTTCAGTTGGTGTAAATGCTTATACAAGTAGTGTGAAAGAACTTTCTAACGGAACAAGTCAATTATCCAATCAATCAGATACACTAAGAGATGGAATGGAGCAATTAAATACTGGTATTAAAGAAATTTCAAGTCAATTAGAGTCCTCATCTCAACAAAGTGAAGAAATAGCGCAATTGGCAACAAGCTTAGGAGAACTAAATAAAACACTACAAGCTCTTAAAATATCAGATAATACTCAACTGAAAAGTACATTGTCAGAAGCTTTGCCAAATCTAACAACTCTTGCTCAGGATATTGTGACAAAAAGTCAGACAGAACAAGAGAAAACTATTGCTAACCTTCAATCAACAGCTACTTATCAATCTCTTACAGAGGAACAAAAGAAAGAACTGACAGAAGCTATTTCTAAAAATTCTAATTCTACTATTGAGTCAGCAAAAACAATTTTAACGACAGTAGGGGGATTAAAAGAAAGTATAGAGAATTCAGAACAACAAGTATCTAATCTATCTGATGTGCAGACGAAAGCAAATCAACTCTTACCTGCAGCATCTAGCTCCTTGACAACATTGTCAAATGGATTTACAACATTACAAACTTCTGTAAATAATCAGTTAGTTCCTGGAAGTCAGTCAATTGAAAAAGGTGTTGTAAACTACACTAAAGGATTGGATACTATTTCTATTGGTGCTAATCAACTAAGTGAAAAAAATACAAGTTTAACAACTAGTCTAGATAAATTAGTTTCTGGATCAAGTAAGTTGACAGAAAATACATCAACCTTGACAGCTGGAGTAGATGCGTTAGCTGGAAAAGCTCCAGAATTAGTATCAGGTATAGAAAGTTTGTCATCTGGTTCTGCTCAATTGAATAATAAGAGCCCAGAGCTGATAGCAGGTCTTACTACATTACAATTTGGCTCTAGTCAATTAACAGATAAATCAACACAGTTACTTTCTGCAGCATCTCAACTAGGAAGTGGCGCTATGAAGATAGCAGATGGTGCTGGAAAACTAGCAGATGGTGGAACAACCTTAACCTCTAGTCTTGAAAATTTACAGACAGGAGTTGATTCATTAGGACAAGGATTAGGTAATGCAAATACTCAACTTAAATCAGCTTCAACAGAATCTAAAAATGCAGAAACATTATCTGAACCTCTAGTTCTCTCAAAAACAGACAATGACCAAGTCCCTGTAAATGGGATTGCTATGGCTCCTTATATGATATCAGTTGCTCTTTTTGTTGCTGCTATATCTACCAATATGATTTTTGCTAAGTTGCCTTCTGGACGTCATCCAGAGAGCCGTTGGGCTTGGTTGAAGTCTCGTTCTGAAATAAATGGGATTATAGCTGTCTTAGCAGGTGTTTTAGTTTATGGAGGTGTCCATCTTATTGGATTGACTGCGAACCATGGGATGAGGACCTTGATTCTAATTATAATCACAAGTTTAGCTTTCATGTCTATGGTGACAGCTTTAACAACTTGGAATAGCCGTATTGGAGCTTTCTTCTCTCTTATTTTACTTTTATTACAGTTAGCATCAAGTGCAGGGACCTATCCCCTTGCTTTGACAAATGATTTCTTCAAAGGTGTCAATCCTTGGTTACCAATGAGTTATTCTGTATCAGGCTTACGACAAACAATCTCTATGACAGGAAATATTCATCACCAAGTGATTTTCCTTATTATAACACTAGCTTTCTTTACTGCTTTAGGTATGCTAGCTTATCAACCTAAGAAAATGGAAGAAGATTAAAAAGATTGGCCAAGGAATTGGTCAATCTTTTTCTGTCTTAGATAAATTTCGTCTGTGATTATAGATCCCAAAAAGAAGAAGGGCAGTTAGTGAGCAGGCTACTCCAATAACAAAACCATTGGGGATAAAGGAAAGTGTAATGGTGCCTTTTCCTTTTGGAACATCAACTTTCATAAAACCAGTCTGAGCCTGCTTGATTTCAAGTTTTTTCCCATCTTGGTATGCAGACCAACCTTTGTCATAAGGAATAGTGAAGAAAATAGAGGTATCTTGTTTTACTTCATATGTAGCAAAGACTTTATTTTTAGAGGTGGATACTTCTACAGGTTGTTCTTTAATCTTTTGAATTGCCTCAGTAAGAGCCTGAGTATCTAAACGATAGAAGGTTGGGGATTCAAATGACACCTGAGAATTTCCAGGGAAACTAACACTGATATTGAAAGTTTGTCGTTCTTCAGTATAACCCAAATTAAAGAAATTAAATGCATTGTCAGTTGTAAAAGTCTTTTTTTTTCCATTGACAATGATGTCAACTTTCTTTTGCTTATCGTTTGTAAAATGAAGATTTGAAAAAGAGAGATAGACTTGACTATTTTGAGGAACCTCAATTTGATAATCAATCTTTGCATCTTCATTCGCAGAACCTGTGATGCTCGTTAAACCATCTGAAGTATCTGTTTTATCAGATGCTATTTGGGAGAAGTAATCCATGTTGAGATTAGCAAGCTGGTTTATAAATAAAGCCTGATTATCTAGAGTGTGATTATTAAAGTTTACATCGGTGTAAATAGATTGAGTGGCAAAGGCAATGGGTAAAGAGAGTTGATTTTTATATAAGGTTAAATGATCCTTTTGATAAATCTCTTGAAAGCCATACTTATCAAGTGAAGTTTCAGAAATATTGTACTGGATTCCAAATAAACTATCTGCTAAAAGACTATTATTTGCATAACGGAGATTGAGGTTAGTTCCAGAGGATTTGAATCCCAGTTTATCCAAACTAGTGCTAGCTGAACGATTTCGTACAGACGAAAATTGAGAGATTCCATTGTAGTTAAATTTCATACTGTCATTCCCAGTCTGAATTTGCAGTTTTTCAGTACGTGTAAATGAATTGTCAATTTGGTTTAGAATGGATTCCATAGCGGTGATATCTCTATTATAGGCGCTACGAGAAGCAAAGGCCCATTCTTTAGCTATTCCTTCCATTTGAGATGATGCATTTAAGCTTATCTCAGCTATTATAAATAAAGACAAAAGAATTGCAAATAGATTTACAGAGATAAATTTTCTAATGACTGCAAGAAGTAAAAGAGCATAAACTAGTAGAAATTCAAGAGTGAGTAGGATATTCAAATCAGTTAGAAAAGAATAGTGCGATTTAAAATAGATAGTAGCCAAAAATCCTGTTAGTACAAGAAAAAGTGAGACAAATAGATTCCAGAGCTTCAGTTCTTTCAGACGATTTAAGACTTCTGCTGCAGTATAAATTAACAGAGTGGAAAAAATCCAAGCATAGCGATGCAAAAACATATTTGGGGTATGCATCCCTTGCCAAAATAAATCAAGTGCTTCTATGTAAAAGCTTGTTATTAAAAAAATAAAGAAAATTGCATAAGTAAGTTTCACGTGAAACCTTATGGATTTTATTGTGAAAAATAGAATGGTCAAAATAAAAGGAAGCAATCCAACAAAAATCATTGGTATAGATCCATACTTAGTTGTATCAAAAGATCCAATGAATTGTTTTGCGAAAATATCCAGATACCAGCTACTATCTGTCTTTAATTTTGTGATGGCAGTCAACTTCTCTCCATGAGTTTGTAAATCAAACAGTGTAGGAAGAGTCATAATCAAACTAGCCATTCCAGCTAAAAAGGAGGTAACAACAAAATCAAGAAAAGATGATTTTCGAGTTTTAAAGTCCCAAGAAATTTGGCAGAGATACCAGAAAATAAGAAACAATGCTGTCATATACCCAAAATAATAATTTTGAATAAATAAGATTGACAAACTTGCAAAGTATAGTAGGCGCTTCTTTTGTGTTATAAGTAGGTGTAAACCAGTTATAATTAAAGGAATCAAGATAAAAACATCTAGCCAGGTTTTAATCTCTAACTGACTGACAATGAAGCTCATTAAAGCATAGGAAGTAGATAAGGCAAGTTTTAAAAATTTTGGGATATCTTTAAATAATCTAGTCAAACTAAAGAAGGTTGACAGACCAATCAATCCAAATTTTAAGAGAATGGTCAGATAAACAGCATCTGGCATATTCGACAGATTAAAAAAGTAAACCAGAGGTGAGAGAAAACTACCCAAGTAATAACTAGATAGAGCATAGAAATTCAGTCCGAGGCCACTTGTAAAGGTGTAAAACAAACTACCATTTCCATGTAAAATATTTCGTAAAGCCACATCAAAAATAACGTATTGATGGAAACCGTCTCCTAATAGTGGAGATGTATCGCTATTCCAGTAGATACCTTGAGTTAGGTATACTCCAGTCATAATTACTAAAGGAATGATGAAAGAAACAAAATAGGTCCAATATGTTTTAAAAAATGATTTCATGTTACCTCGTAGAATGATAGAAAACTCAGTTGGTTACCCCAACTGAGTTTTGAAGTCTTATTTAATCTTTCCAAAGTTCTTTAACTTTTGCTTGTACTTCTGCATTTTCTAGGAATTCATCATAGGTTTCATCGATACGATCAATGACGCCATTCTTAGACAAAACAACGATATGGTTTGCTAAAGTTTGAATGAACTCGTGGTCATGACTGGCAAAGATGATTGATTCTTTAAAGTTTTTCAATCCATCGTTCAAGCTTGAGATAGATTCCAAGTCCAAGTGATTTGTTGGATCATCAAGTACAAGGACATTTGATTTCAAGAGCATGAGTTTTGAAAGCATGACACGTACTTTTTCTCCCCCTGACAAGACGTTTACAGGTTTGTTAACCTCATCTCCAGAAAAGAGCATACGACCGAGGAAACCACGTAGGAAGGTATTGTCATCATCTTCTTTACTTGCAAATTGACGTAACCAGTCAAGGATTGACTCTCCTCCTGCAAAATCAGCCGAGTTGTCTTTTGGCAAGTAAGAACGGCTAGTAGTAACTCCCCACTTGACAGTTCCTTCATAGTCAATGTCACCCATAATTGCACGAATTAATGCAGTCGTTTGGATGTCATTTTGTCCAATAAGAGCTGTCTTATCACCTGGACGCAAGATGAAACTAATATTGTCTAGGATAGTTTCGCCATCAATCTTTACAGTTAGATTTTCTACTGTCAAGAGATCATTACCAATCTCACGTTCTGCTTTAAAGTTGATAAATGGGTATTTACGACTAGAAGGAACAATTTCTTCTAATTCAATCTTGTCAAGCATTTTTTTACGAGACGTTGCTTGTCTTGACTTAGAAGCGTTGGCAGAGAAGCGAGCAACGAATTCTTGCAATTGCTTAATTTTTTCTTCTGCCTTGGCATTACGGTCTGCTAGCAATTTAGCAGCAAGCTCAGAAGATTCCTTCCAGAAGTCGTAGTTTCCGACATAGAGTTTGATTTTTCCAAAGTCAAGGTCGGCCATATGAGTACACACTTTGTTTAAGAAGTGACGGTCGTGGGATACTACAATAACGGTGTTATCAAAGTCAATCAAGAAGTCTTCTAGCCAAGTAATAGATTGGATGTCCAACCCGTTGGTCGGCTCGTCCAAGAGAAGAACGTCTGGTTTGCCAAAAAGTGCTTTAGCAAGGAGAACCTTCACTTTTTCACCATTGGCCAATTCGCTCATGTTTTGATAGTGCAATTCTTCTGGAATGTTTAGGTTTTGAAGTAATTGAGATGCTTCACTTTCTGCCTCCCAACCTCCAAGTTCAGCAAATTCACCTTCGAGTTCGGCTGCACGAACACCATCTTCATCGGAAAAATCTTCCTTCATGTAAATGGCATCTTTTTCTTTCATGATGTTGTAAAGTTTTTCATTTCCCATAATAACGACATCAATAACTCGCTCATCTTCATAGTCAAAATGATTTTGACGGAGAACAGAGAGACGTTCATCTGGACCAAGAGAGATGTGACCAGTTGTAGGCTCGATATCACCAGCTAAGATTTTTAAGAATGTAGACTTCCCAGCACCATTAGCACCAATCAATCCGTATGTATTTCCTTCTGTAAATTTGATATTGACATCATCAAAAAGTTTGCGATCACTAAAACGTAGTGAAACATCAGATACTGTAAGCAATGTTTTTCTCCTATAATATGTAATATATTTATTCTACTAGAAAAGAGAGAAATATTCAAATTTTTGTTTGTCAATTTTATGTCAATTAAGTTTACAGGTCTGTTTACAATGAGTTAGTTGTTTGATTTAAATAATTTTCTGTTATTTTAACAAAAAAATGCTATAATTGAAGAGACCATTTCGAAGGAGAAAAAAATGACGAAACCCATTATTTTAACAGGAGATCGCCCAACAGGAAAACTGCATATTGGACATTATGTTGGGAGTCTAAAAAATAGAGTATTACTGCAGGAAGAAGACAAGTATGAGATGTTTGTTTTTTTGGCGGACCAACAAGCATTGACAGATCACGCTAAAGACCCTCAAACGATTGTAGAATCTATTGGGAATGTTGCCTTAGATTACCTAGCAGTTGGATTAGATCCAAGTAAATCAACTATCTTTATTCAAAGTCAGATTCCAGAGTTAGCTGAACTATCTATGTACTATATGAATTTGGTGTCACTAGCACGTTTAGAGCGCAATCCTACAGTGAAAACAGAAATCGCTCAGAAAGGGTTTGGAGAAAGTATTCCGACAGGATTTTTAGTTTATCCGATTGCGCAAGCAGCAGATATTACTGCCTTCAAGGCTAATTATGTTCCTGTTGGGACAGATCAGAAACCAATGATTGAGCAAACTCGTGAGATTGTTCGTTCCTTTAATCATGCTTATAATTGTGAGGTCTTGGTGGAGCCGGAAGGTATTTATCCAGAAAATGAGAGGGCAGGGCGTTTGCCAGGTTTAGATGGAAATGCTAAAATGTCTAAATCCCTTAATAATGGTATTTATCTAGCTGATGATGTGGATACGTTGCGTAAAAAAGTCATGAGCATGTATACTGATCCAGACCATATTCGGGTTGAGGATCCAGGTAAGATTGAAGGAAATATGGTTTTCCATTATCTAGATGTATTTGGTCGTCCAGAAGATGCTCAAGACATTGCAGATATGAAAGAACATTATCAACGTGGTGGTCTTGGTGATGTAAAGACGAAACGTTATCTACTTGAAATATTAGAACGCGAACTTGGTCCTATTCGTGAGCGCCGTATCGAATTTGCTAAGGATATGGGAGAAGTGTACAATATGCTTCAAAAAGGTAGTGAAAAAGCCCGTGAGGTTGCGGGGCAAACTCTATCTGAAGTTAAGGGAGCAATGGGACTAAATTATTTTAAATAATAGATAAAATATGAATCGTAAAACTATCTCTTCCATAGGATCACAGGGATAGTTTTTTTATGATTTCTACCATAAATATAATTGACAAATTTTCATAGAATGGTATGATAGATACAATACAAAAAGAGTCAAGCTCAAAAAGAAAGAAAAGAGGAAACTTCAATGTCTAATTGGGATACTAAATTTTTAAAAAAAGGTTTTACCTTTGATGATGTATTGCTCATTCCAGCAGAAAGTCATGTGTTGCCTAATGATGCAGATTTAACAACAAAATTGGCAGATAATCTGACTTTAAATATCCCAATTATAACAGCCGCCATGGATACAGTCACAGAAAGTCAAATGGCTATTGCCATTGCTCGTGCAGGTGGTCTTGGAGTAATCCATAAAAATATGTCTATTGCGCAACAGGCAGATGAAGTTCGTAAGGTAAAACGTTCTGAAAATGGTGTTATTATTGATCCATTCTTCTTGACTCCAGAACACACGATTGCTGAAGCAGATGAACTGATGGGACGTTACCGTATCAGTGGTGTTCCAGTTGTGGAGACACTTGAAAATCGTAAATTGGTTGGTATTCTAACAAACCGAGATCTTCGCTTTATTTCAGATTACAATCAGCCAATCTCAAACCATATGACTAGTGAAAATCTTGTTACTGCTCCTGTTGGTACAGATCTTGCAACAGCTGAAAGCATTCTTCAAGAACACCGTATTGAAAAACTTCCTTTGGTTGATGAAGAAGGTCGTCTTTCTGGCTTGATTACTATTAAAGATATCGAAAAAGTAATTGAATTTCCTAATGCAGCAAAAGATGAGTTTGGTCGTCTTCTAGTTGCTGGTGCGGTAGGTGTCACTTCAGATACATTTGAACGTGCAGAGGCTCTTTTTGAAGCAGGAGCGGATGCGATTGTAATTGATACTGCACATGGTCACTCTGCTGGGGTTCTACGTAAAATTGCTGAAATTCGTGCTCACTTCCCAGACCGCACTTTGATTGCAGGTAATATTGCAACTGCTGAAGGTGCGCGTGCTCTTTATGATGCAGGTGTAGATGTTGTCAAAGTCGGTATCGGACCAGGTTCTATCTGTACTACTCGTGTGATTGCAGGGGTTGGTGTCCCACAAGTGACAGCAATCTATGATGCAGCAGCAGTTGCGCGTGAATATGGAAAAACAATCATTGCTGATGGTGGAATCAAGTATTCTGGAGATATTGTAAAAGCCCTTGCTGCAGGTGGAAATGCGGTTATGCTTGGATCAATGTTCGCTGGAACAGACGAAGCACCAGGTGAAACGGAAATCTTCCAAGGACGTAAGTTTAAGACTTACCGTGGTATGGGATCAATCGCTGCAATGAAGAAAGGTTCAAGTGACCGTTACTTCCAAGGTTCTGTCAATGAAGCAAACAAACTTGTTCCAGAAGGAATTGAAGGCCGTGTTGCCTATAAAGGCGCAGCAGCTGATATTGTCTTCCAAATGATTGGTGGTATTCGCTCTGGTATGGGTTACTGTGGTGCAGCTAACCTTAAAGAACTACATGATAATGCACAATTTATTGAAATGTCTGGGGCTGGTCTAAAAGAAAGCCATCCTCATGATGTACAAATCACTAATGAGGCACCAAACTACTCTATGTAAGTAGTAAAAAAGAACTCCTGATTTTCAGGAGTTCTTTTTGTTTACAAAGTTGTCAATGTTGATTTACAGAAATTTTACCATTTTGAATGTTGAAAATACTAAGGTTTTCTGGCAAGTTTTGTAAGTGGTCTAAACTTGTTGTTGTAATAAAGGTTTGGATAGATTGAGAAATGGTTTCTAGTAATTTTAGTTGCCGTGTATTGTCAAGTTCGCTCATAACATCATCAAGCAGTAGTATCGGAGACTCATTGGTAATACTTTCCATTAGCTCAATTTCCGCCAGTTTTATAGAAAGAACAAGGCTACGATGTTGACCTTGGCTTCCAAAACTAGCATCCATACCATTGATATAAAAAGAAATATCATCTCGATGAGGGCCAACTCCAGTATTCTTTTTAAATAAATCTCTGGATCTGCTTTTATCTAAAGCAATTTTAAAGGAACTTGTTAGCTGTTCTTCATTAGTGAAGTTGATAGATGATTGATAAGATATTGACAGTTCTTCTAATTTATTTGAAATTTCTAAGTGTTTTTTTTGGCCAAATTTCTCTAAGTCTTTAATGAATTTTATCCGATGCTTTATAACGCGACAACCATAATCTATTAACTGATCATCTAAGACTGACAGAAATGTTTCATCAATCTTTTGGCTGGATTTTAGGTAAGTATTTCTCTGCTTGAGTATATGGTTATAGTTTGACAAGTCTGACAAGTAGATTGGTTTAATTTGTCCCAGTTCGATGTCTATAAACTTTCGACGGACAGAAGGTGCTCCCTTAATTAGCTGGAGATCTTCAGGCGCGAAGAGGACAACATTCATATGTCCAATGTAGTCTGATAGGCGCGCTTGTTTTAAGTGATTGACCTTAGTCACACGCCCTTTTGGTGTTAAATCAATTTCTAGAGGGATAGAGCTTGTTTTTTTCTGTAGCAAGCCAGAAAGATGGAGTTGCTCGTTATCAAAATGAATGAGATTTTTATCTGTACGAGTCCGATGACTACGTGTCAAGGCTAAGAAATAGATTGCCTCTAGAATATTGGTTTTTCCTTGTGCATTTTGACCTAGAAAGACATTTAATTTTGGATTGAAATCAATTTTTGCCTCTTTGTAGTTTCGAAAGGTTTTAATTGTTAAATGTTGGAGCCACATGGTTATCTTCCTGGAAAACGTGGAACTTGTTTGGTTTTAGGTGATGAAGAAGTTTTTTGTTTTTCTTTCTTGACACCTTTATTCATCTCTTTGACAAGTTTAGCAATTCGCTCTTTCTCAATCTTATCTGCTTGATACTCTTCTTGCTCTTTTAAACTTGGTTGTGTCAAGGTGATGTCAATCTTTAAATCAGGAATGTCAATCGTATCTCCAACACGAATTTTTTTCCCACGTCTACTTTCTAACTCACCATTAAAGTAAACTTGATGATCCATTAAAAAGGATTTGATAGCACCACCGCTTTGTATAATTCCAAGTTCTTTTAGGAGGGCTTGGAGCGTAATAAATTCTTCAAATAATTTGTATTCCATAATTCACCTCAATCTTTGGTATTATACCATATTTTCCTTGAAATAGCTGAAGGAAAGTTAGTTGAAATGAAAACGGTTTTACTCTTTAAAGCTATAAAGAGAACAAGAAAAATTTTGATTTTCGTGGTATAATAGAACTCTATATGTAAGGAGGTAAGGTATGGAATTAGTGCCTGGAATTTCAGCACATTTTGTTCAATCCAAAAAGTTTAAAACAAATAAAATCACTATTCGTTTTACTGCTCCCTTATCTCTTGAGACAATAGCAGGACGCATGTTAAGTGCAAGTATGTTGGAGACGGCAAATAAAGCTTATCCCACATCACAAGCATTTCGCAGATACTTGGCAAGTTTATATGGAACAGATATTTCCACAAGTGCTTATCGTAGAGGACAGGCACATATTCTTGACTTAACATTTACCTACGTGCGAGATGAGTTCTTGAGTAAAAAAAATGTCTTGACTTCTCGAATTTTGGAATTGGTGAAACAGACTTTATTTGCTCCCTTAGCTCAAGATAGTGCTTTTGAGCCAGCCCTATTTGAAATTGAAAGAAAACAGTTATTGGCTAGTTTAGCTACTGATATGGATGATTCATTTTATTTTGCTCATAAGGAGTTGGATAGCTTGTTCTTCCATGATGAGCGTCTTCAATTGAGATACAGTGATTTACGAAATAGCATTTTAAATGAGTCTCCGGAAAGTAGCTACACTTGCTTTCAAGATGCTCTGAAAAATGATCGTATTGATTTCTTTTTCTTAGGTGACTTCAATGAAGTAGAAATTACAGAATCACTGAAGTCATTACCCTTTACAGCTAGAGAGAACGGCGTCACTATCCAGTACCATCAATCTTATTCGAATGTTCTACGAGAAGGAATGTTTCAGAGGAATGTTGGGCAATCTATTTTGGAATTAGGCTATCATTCTCCTGTAAAATATGGTGATGATGAGCATTTGCCCATGCTTGTGATGAATGGTTTGTTGGGTGAATTTGCACATTCAAAACTTTTTACAAACGTTCGTGAAAATGCTGGAATAGCCTATACAGTCTCGAGTCAATTGGATTTGTTTAGTGGTCTGTTAAGGATGTATGCGGGTATTGATAGAGAAAATCGAAATCAGGCTAGAAAAATGATGAATCATCAATTGCTAGATCTGAAAAAGGGTAACTTTACAGATTTTGAGCTTGAACAAACAAAGGAGATGATTCGACGATCTTTGTTGATGGCTCAAGATAATCAACAGACCCTAGTTGAAAGAGTCTATTTGAATGCTCTATTTGGAAAATCAAGCTTTGATATGGATCGATTGGTGGCAAAATTAGAGAGTGTTGATAAAGAAGCTGTCTGTAAAGTTGCCAACAGTTTGAAGTTACAAGCGATTTACTTTATGGAAGGAGTAGAATGACAAAGGTTACTTTTGAAGAAAAATACTATCCTGCTGTAAAGGAAACAGTCTACAAAACAAGATTGTCAAATGGGTTGACAGTTTCTTTACTTCCTAAACAAGATTTCAATGAGGTTTATGGGATTGTAACGGTTCAATTTGGTTCTGTAGATGCAACTTATACAAGCTTGGAAAAAGGTTTACGTCATCATCCAGCAGGAATTGCACATTTTCTTGAACATAAATTGTTTGAAAGAGAAAATTCTGAGGATATAATGGCTGCGTTTACTCGATTAGGTGCGGACAGTAATGCCTTTACAAGCTTTACTAAGACCAGCTATCTTTTTTCAACAATTGACCATCTATTAGAGAATTTAGATTTGCTAGATGAGTTAGTTGGAGATGTTCATTTTACAGAAGAGTCTGTTTTTAGGGAACAGGCTATTATCCAGCAAGAACGAGAAATGTACCAAGATGATCCAGACTCACGTTTGTTTTTTGCAACATTAGCCAACCTTTATCCTGATACTCCTTTAGCAACAGATATAGTTGGAAGTGAAAAATCAATTTCTGAGATTCAAGTTTCAAATTTAAAAGAGAACTTTACAGACTTTTACAAACCTGTCAACATGTCACTGTTTTTAGTTGGAAATATTGATGTAAAAGTTGTTGAGGAATACTTTTCGAAAAAGGAAAAGAAGACTCTAGAACAGTTTACAGTTACAAAAGAGCAACTACCCTTACAGCCTGTGAAGCAAACAGATAGTCTTCGGATGGAAGTTTCTTCACCAAAACTTGCTGTTGCGATTAGAGGTAATGGGCAAATAACAGAAGCTGAGTCTTATCGTTACAATATTTTATTGAAATTACTATTTACGATGATGTTTGGTTGGACTTCTGATCGTTTTCAAAGGTTATATGAGTCTGGGAAGTTAGACGCGTCATTGTCACTTGAGATTGAAGTCAACAGTCGCTTTCATTTTGTGATATTGACAATGGACACCAAAGAGCCTGTTTCTCTGTCGCATCAATTTCGTAAAGCGATTCGTCAGTTTAGTAATGATGCGGATATTACCGAGGAACATTTAGATCTTGTTAAGAGTGAGATGTTTGGGGAGTTTTTCAGTAGTATGAACTCTTTGGAATTTATTGCAACTCAATACGATCCGATGGATCGCGGAGAAACAATTTTTGATTTTCCGAAAATTTTACAGGAAATTACTTTGGAGGATGTTCTAGAAGCTGGGCATCGTTTGATTGATAATGGTGATCTAGTTGATTTTACAATTTTTCCAGCCTAAATAAGGCAAGAACACTAGAAAGAAGGAATGGTAAGTATGAGAAAAAAAACAATTGGCGAGGTTCTACGTTTAGCTAGAATTAACCAGGGATTGAGTTTAGAAGAATTGCAGGAAAAAACTGAAATTCAGTTGCATTTTCTAGAAGCTATGGAGGCAGATGATTTTGATCAACTTCCTAGTACCTTCTATGCTCGTTCTTTTTTAAGAAAATATGCCTGGGCAGTAGAGTTAGATGAAAGAATTGTTTTGGATGCATATGATTCAGGTAGTATGATCACTTATGAAGAGGTAGATGTCGATGAAGAAGACTTGTCTGGTCGCAGACGGTCAAATAAGAAAAAAACGTCTTATCTCCCCTTGTTTTATTTCGTCCTATTTGCTTTGTCAATTTTAATTTTTGTCACTTACTATGTCTGGAACTACATCCAAACTCAGCCAAGTCCTTCTTCAGCTAATTATAGTGTTGTGAGCTCGACTAGTTCAACCACCTCATCTAGTTCATCTTCTAGTAGTCAGACGTCTAGCTCGTCTTCTACTACGGAATCAACTATTACAGTGTCAGGCGAAGGAAACCGCATTGAAGCTCGGTATAAAACGAATAAGGAAACCGCTACTGTTCAATTGGCAGTTTCAGATGAAGCTAGTTGGGTTAGTGTTTCAGGAAGTGAGCTGGAGGGTGGTGTGACACTATCCGCAGACAATAAGAATGCAAAAACAACAGTTTCAACTAAGAATCCCGTTGCCATTACTTTAGGTGTAGTGAAGGGAGTTACTGTGACTGTGGACAATCAAACGATTGATACTTCGAAGCTGACAACTCAGACTGGAACTGTAACACTTACATTTACTACAGATTAAGGAAAAATCAATGAAAAAAGAACAAATTCCTAATGTATTAACTATTGGTAGAATTCTCTTTATACCTCTCTTTATTCTTATTTTGACTTTGGGCCATTCACAAGGCGGTCATTTGCTAGCAGCGATAATTTTTGCAGTTGCTAGTGTAACGGATTATCTTGATGGCTACCTTGCTCGTAAATGGAATGTAGTCAGCAATTTTGGAAAATTTGCAGATCCGATGGCTGATAAGCTGTTGGTTATGTCAGCTTTTATCATGTTGATTGAGTTAGGTATGGCTCCAGCTTGGGTTGTTGCTATTATCATCTGTCGTGAACTTGCGGTGACAGGCTTGCGTTTGTTGCTTGTTGAGACGGGAGGGACGGTTCTAGCAGCAGCGATGCCAGGGAAAATCAAGACCTTTAGCCAGATGTTTGCCATTATCTTTTTGCTCTTACATTGGAATTTAATTGGTCAGCTGTTGCTTTATATCGCTTTGTTTTTCACTATCTACTCTGGCTATGATTATTTCAAGGGTAGCGCTCATGTATTCAAAGGGACATTTGGTTCGAAATGAAATCGATTATTGAAGTAAAAAATCTGTCTTTTCGTTACAAGGAAGACCAGGAACATTATGACGTTAATAATGTCTCGTTTCACGTGAAACGGGGAGAATGGCTTTCGATTGTAGGTCATAATGGGAGTGGAAAATCGACAACTATCCGTTTGATTGATGGATTGCTTGAAGCAGAGTCTGGGGAAATCTGGATAGATGGGCAATTGCTGTCCTCTGAGAACGTTTGGGACTTACGCCGTCAAATTGGTATGGTTTTTCAAAATCCAGATAACCAATTTGTGGGGGCGACTGTTGAAGATGATGTTGCCTTTGGTTTAGAAAATCAGGGACTTCCTCGTGAAGAAATGAAGAAGAGAGTGGCCGAATCTTTGGAGTTGGTAGGGATGCTGGACTTTAAGAATAGAGAACCAGCTCGTTTATCTGGTGGACAAAAACAGCGTGTGGCTATTGCGGGAGTTGTTGCCCTGAGACCAGCTATTTTGATTTTGGACGAGGCTACAAGTATGTTGGATCCTGAGGGACGCAGAGAACTGATTCAGACAGTTCAAGAGATTCGAAAAGACCACCAGATGACAGTCGTCTCCATTACACATGATTTAGAGGAAGTTGCGATGAGTGACCGTGTCTTGGTCATGAAAAAAGGCCAAGTGGAGTCAACCAGTAGCCCAAGAGAACTTTTTTCTCGGGATGACCTTGACCAGATAGGGTTAGATGAGCCTTTTGCTAATCAATTGAGAGGCTCTTTGAGAGAGACTGGCTATCAGTTGCCGGATGGCTATTTGACAGAAAGAGAGCTAGAGGACAAGTTATGGGAATTACTCTAGAAAATGTGAGCTTTACCTATCAAGAGGGGACTCCCCTATCTTCATCAGCCTTGACTGATGTTTCCTTGACGATTGAGGATGGTTCCTATACGGCTTTGGTAGGGCACACAGGTAGTGGGAAATCAACGATTTTACAGCTTTTAAATGGCCTATTGGTACCAAGTAAGGGTTCTGTTCGAGTTTTTGATACTGTCATTACCCCTACATCAACCAATAAAGAAATTCGTCAGATTCGAAAGCAGGTTGGTCTAGTGTTTCAATTTGCTGAAAATCAGATTTTCGAAGAGACTGTTTTGAAAGATGTTGCATTTGGACCGCAAAATTTTGGAGTTTCTGAGGAAGAGGCCAAGAAAATTGCGCGTGAAAAGTTAGCCTTGGTAGGCATCGATGAGTCACTCTTTGAGCGTAGCCCGTTTGAACTTTCGGGTGGCCAGATGAGACGTGTGGCTATAGCAGGTATGCTAGCGATGGAGCCAACTGTTTTGGTTTTGGATGAGCCGACAGCAGGGCTTGATCCTTTGGGCAGAAAAGAATTGATGACCTTGTTTAAAGAACTCCACCTTTCTGGAATGACAATCGTTCTGGTAACGCATTTGATGGATGATGTAGCTGCATATGCTAATCAGGTTTATGTTATGGAAAAGGGGCGTTTGGTCAAAAGTGGCAAACCAAGTGATGTCTTTCAAGATGTAGCCTCTATGGAAAAGGTACAGTTAGGTGTGCCTAAAATCACAGCCTTTTGTAAGCGTTTGGCAGATAGAGGTGTAGCTTTTAAAAAACTGCCAATCAAGATAGAGGAGTTTAAGGAGTCGCTAAATGGATAGTATGATTTTAGGGCGTTATATACCAGGAGATTCCATCATTCATCGCTTGGATCCACGTAGTAAATTGCTTGCCATGATCCTGCTGATTTTGATTGTATTTTGGGCCAATAATCCTCTCACCAATCTCGTTCTGTTTGTAGCGACAGGTATATTTATCGCATTATCGGGCGTTTCTCTCTCATTTTTCGTTCAGGGATTAAAATCCATGTTCTTTTTGATCGCCTTTACGACTCTTTTTCAGCTCTTTTTCATTTCAAGTGGAAATGTCCTATTTGAGTTTTCTTTTATAAGAATAACGGATTATGCTTTGCAACAAGCAGGAATCATTTTCTGTCGTTTTGTGTTGATTATTTTCTTTTCAACCTTGCTAACATTAACGACCATGCCTTTGAGTCTGGCAACCGCAGTTGAAGCTCTTTTAGCACCGCTAAAACGTGTGAAAGTTCCCGTTCATGAAATTGGCCTCATGTTATCAATGAGTTTGCGTTTTGTTCCAACATTGATGGATGACACGACGCGAATTATGAATGCTCAGAAAGCCCGTGGAGTTGACTTTGGCGAAGGCAGCATCGTTCAAAAAGTAAAGGCTATGATTCCAATTTTAATTCCTCTTTTTGCGACGAGCTTAAAGCGTGCAGATTCATTGGCAATAGCGATGGAAGCGCGTGGTTATCAGGGAGGAAAGGGTAGAAGTCAGTATAGACAATTGAGATGGAGTCAAAAGGATACACTGGCAATTCTTGTGATTTTGATACTGGGATGTTTCTTATTTTTCTTAAAATCTTAGTAGGTTTGTAGGATTGATAAGAAGCTCACAGTAGCAGGTTTTTAGTATAAAGGTAGGAATATGAACCGTTTTAAAAAATCAAAATATCTAATCATCGTTTTTGTCACAGTTCTGGCAGTTTCTGTTCTATTAGTGACAACCTATTCAAGCGCTATTGTGACGAAACTAGGAGATGGGATTTCCTTAGTAGATAGAATTGTTCAAAAACCCTTTCAGTGGTTTGATACTTTCAAATCGGATTTGGGACATTTGACGCAGACTTACAATGAAAATGAGAGTCTAAAAAAACAGCTCTATCAACTAGAGGTGGAGTCTAATCAATCAGAAAGTTTAAAAAATGAAAATGAACAATTACGTCAGTTGCTGGATATGAAGTCAAAATTGCAGGCTACAAAAACCATTGCAGCAGATGTGATTATGCGAGCTCCAGTATCTTGGAAACAAGAGTTAACAATTGATGCGGGAAGTTCAAAAGGAGCTTCTGAAAATATGTTGGCCATTGCAAACGGGGGTTTGATTGGTAGTGTTTCAAAGGTAGAGGATCATTCAACAACGGTCAATCTATTGACAAACACGGAAAATTCCGACAAAATTTCTGTTAAAATCCTGCATGGTTCTACTGAAATTTACGGGATTATCGTTGGTTATGATAAGGAATCTGAACTGCTTAAAATTAGTCAATTAAACAGCAACAGCGACATTAGCGCGGGAGACAAGGTGACTACAGGGGGGCTCGGAAACTTTAATGTTAAGGATATCCCTGTTGGAGAAGTTGTTGCTACAACACATAGCAGTGATTATCTAACAAAGGAAGTAACAGTAAAGTTAAGTGCTGACACCAAAAATCTTCATGTGGTAGAGTTAGTGGGGAATTAGCAATGAGACTGTTAAAACAAATTGGTATTTTCTTTTTACTCCCTTTTGTCGTACTAATTGATGCACATATTGGACAATTGGTAGGATCCTTCTTCCCTCACTTTCATTTAGTAAGTCATTTTCTGTTTTTATTTCTCTTGTTTGAGACAATTGAGGTTTCAGAATATCTCTATCTAGCTTATTGCTGTATAGTGGGTTTGGTGTACGATATCTATTTTTTCCACTTGATAGGAATTGCGACGCTTCTATTTATCTTGATAGGTGCTTCGCTCCATAAGTTTAATAGTGTAATTTTGCTGAACCGTTGGACAAGAATGTTAACAATAGTTGTGATGAGTTTCCTATTTGATATGGGGAGCTATCTCCTTGCTCTTGCTATGGGATTGACAGTAGAATCGATGCCAGTTTTCATCGTCTATAGCCTTGTCCCATCAATGATTTTAAACTTTTTATGGATGATTATTTTCCAATATATTTTTGAAAAATGTTATCTATAAGAAAGAAATAAAAATGTAACAAAGGCGTAATATTTATTATGTCTTTTTTTGGTATACTAGTAATGTCTTAAATAGAAGGAGTATCTACACAATATGAAGAAAAAAATCTTAGCGTCACTTTTATTAAGTACAGTATTAGTGTCACAAGCGGCGGTATTGACAACTGTCCACGCTGAAACAACTGATGAAAAGATTGCTGCTCAAGATAGTAAGATTAGTAATTTGACAGCTCAACAAAAAGAAGCTCAAAAACAAGTAGATGAAATCCAAACGCAAGTTACAGCTATCCAAACTCAACAAACGAACTTGGAAGCTGAGAATGAAACTCTACAAGCTGAATCTAAAAAACTTGAAGGAGAAATTACAGAGCTCTCTAAGAACATTGTTGCTCGTAATGAATCTTTGGAAAAACAAGCACGTAGCGCACAAACAAACGGTGCTGCAACTAGCTATATCAATACAATTGTAAACTCAAAATCAATTACGGAAGCTATTTCACGTGTTGCAGCCATGAGCGAGATTGTATCAGCTAACAACAAAATGTTGGAACAACAGAAAGCTGATAAGAAATCTATCGCTGAAAAACAGGTTGCAAATAATGAAGCAATCAACACTGTCATTGCGAACCAACAAACGCTTGCTGACGATGCACAAGCATTGACAACAAAACAAGCAGAGTTGAAAGTTGCTGAGTTAAACCTTGCTGCAGAGAAAGCTACTGCAGAAAGCGATAAAGCTACTTTATTGGAACAAAAAGCAGCAGCAGAGGCAGAAGCGAAAGCAGCAGCCGAAGCAGAAGCGGCTTATAAAGCACGTCAAACAAGCCAACAACAATCAGTTGTTGCTTCTGGAAATACAACACTTTCAGATCAAGTGCAAGCAACTTCAAGCTCTTCATCAGATGATGATTCAAGCTACACTCCAGCACCTGCTCCGACTCCAACTAGACAACGTCCAACATACAGTACAAATGCTTCAAGTTATCCAACTGGTGAATGTACTTGGGGAGCTAAAACATTAGCACCTTGGGCTGGAGATTACTGGGGTAACGGAGCGCAGTGGGCTACAAGTGCAGCAGCTGCAGGATTCCGTACTGGATCAACTCCACAAGTTGGTGCGATTGCATGTTGGAATGACGGTGGATATGGACACGTAGCGGTTGTTACAGCAGTTTCATCATCAACTAGCATTCAAGTATCAGAATCAAACTATGGTGGAAATCGTACAATCGGTAACAAACGTGGATGGTTCAACCCAACTACAACTTCTGAAGGTTATGTTACTTACATCTATCCAAACTAATGAATGAAACGAAGAGGCTCGATGCGAGTCTCTTTTATTATTTTTTATCGAAAGCAAGGCCGAAATATATCAAAACCACTTGAAAATATGGCTAAAATGTGATAAAATGAAACTTGTCGTGTAAACGATAATACTCATTCTTGATGAATTGTGAGACTGTTGCCCTCGGGTCGTTTTGCAAGTTGAAGTCGAGGAGAGGAAAAAAACAAAAAGGAGAAATACTCATGGCAGTAATTTCAATGAAACAACTTCTTGAGGCTGGTGTACACTTTGGTCACCAAACTCGTCGCTGGAACCCTAAGATGGCTAAGTACATCTTCACTGAGCGTAACGGAATCCACGTTATCGACTTGCAACAAACTGTAAAATACGCTGACCAAGCATACGACTTTATGCGTGATGCTGCAGCTAACGATGCAGTTGTATTGTTTGTTGGTACTAAAAAACAAGCTGCTGACGCTGTTAAAGAAGAAGCAGAACGTTCAGGTCAATACTACATCAACCACCGTTGGTTGGGTGGAACTCTTACTAACTGGGGAACTATCCAAAAACGTATTGCTCGTTTGAAAGAAATCAAACGTATGGAAGAAGAAGGAATCTTCGACGTTCTTCCTAAGAAAGAAGTTGCACTTCTTAACAAACAACGTGCACGTCTTGAAAAATTCTTGGGTGGTATCGAAGACATGCCTCGTATCCCTGATGTAATGTACGTAGTTGACCCACATAAAGAACAAATCGCTGTTAAAGAAGCTAAAAAATTGGGTATCCCAGTTGTAGCGATGGTTGACACAAATACTGACCCAGACGATATCGATGTAATCATCCCAGCTAACGATGACGCTATCCGCGCTGTTAAATTGATCACAGCTAAATTGGCTGACGCTATCATCGAAGGACGTCAAGGTGAAGACGCAGCAGCAGTTGAAGCAGAATTTGCAGCTTCAGAAGCTCAAGCTGACTCAATCGAAGAAATCGTTGAAGTTGTAGAAGGCGACAACGCTTAATTCATATAAATAGTAATTACCTAGGAGGGCGGGGCCTAGCCCAGCTCTCCTATTTTTAAAAAATATAGGAGAATCAAAATGGCAGAAATTACAGCTAAACTTGTAAAAGAGTTGCGTGAAAAATCTGGTGCCGGTGTTATGGACGCTAAAAAAGCGCTTGTAGAAACAGACGGTGACATCGAAAAAGCGATTGAATTGCTTCGTGAAAAAGGTATGGCGAAGGCAGCTAAGAAAGCTGACCGTGTTGCAGCTGAAGGTTTGACTGGTGTATTTGTTAACGGTAACGTTGCAGCAGTAGTTGAAGTAAATGCCGAAACTGACTTCGTTGCGAAAAACGCTCAATTCGTTGACTTGGTAAACGCAACAGCTAAAGTAATCGCTGAAGGAAAACCAGCTAACAACGAAGAAGCTCTTGCTTTGACAATGCCTTCAGGTGAAACTCTTGAAGCTGCATATGTATCTGCAACAGCTACAATCGGTGAAAAAATCTCATTCCGTCGTTTTGCTTTGCTTGAAAAAACAGATGCACAACACTTCGGAGCATACCAACACAATGGTGGACGTATCGGTGTTATCTCTGTAATCGAAGGTGGAGACGAAGCGCTTGCTAAACAAATCTCAATGCACATTGCTGCGATGAAACCAACAGTTCTTTCTTACAAAGAATTGGATGAGCAATTCGTTAAAGATGAGTTGGCACAATTGAACCACGTAATCGACCAAGATAACGAAAGCCGTGCAATGGTTGGTAAACCAGCTCTTCCACACTTGAAGTATGGATCAAAAGCACAATTGACTGATGAAGTGATTGCTCAAGCTGAAGCTGATATCAAAGCTGAGTTGGCTGCAGAAGGCAAACCAGAAAAAATCTGGGACAAAATCATCCCAGGTAAAATGGACCGCTTCATGCTTGACAACACCAAAGTTGACCAAGCATACACACTTCTTGCACAAGTATACATCATGGATGACAGCAAGACAGTTGAAGCTTACCTTGAATCAGTAAATGCTTCAGTAGTTGAGTTCGCTCGCTTTGAAGTTGGTGAAGGTATCGAGAAAGCTGCAAACGACTTTGAAGCAGAAGTTGCAGCTACAATGGCAGCAGCCTTGAATAACTAATAGAAAAGGAAGCAAATTGCTTCCTTCTTCTTTTTGTCTAGAGAGTAGAGTCTGTATGAGTAAACAAAAAGCCCTTTAATAAGGGCTAAGTGCATTTAGGAGGCTACACTTCAAATTCATAGAGTGCTGTAGACAAATAACGTTCGCCGTTATCTGGTGCTAAAGCAAGGACTTTCTTACCTTTACCTAATTTCTTGGCAACCTCAATTGCCCCGTAAATCGCTGCAGCTGAAGAAATCCCAACAAGGAAGCCTTCTTTTCCACCAATTTCACGGCCAAGGGCTAGAGCATCATCTGACGTTACACGGACAATACCATCATAGGCTTTTGTATCAAGCGTTTCAGGAATAAATCCAGCTGAGATTCCTTGAATTTTATGAGGTCCTGGTTTTTCCCCAGACAAGATAGCTGACTCGTCTGCCTCAACTGCATAAACTTGAATGTTTGAATTTGCTGTTTTGAGAGCGTGAGAAACACCTGAGATCGTTCCACCAGTACCAACACCACCCACAAAAGCATCTAGTCCATCAGAACCGAAAGCAGCCAGTATTTCAGCTCCTGTTGTTCTTTCGTGCACTTCTGGATTAGCTGGATTATTAAATTGGAGTGGAAGGAAGCCGTCTCGTTCAGCGGCGATTTCCTGAGCTTTGGCAATAGCCCCTTTCATTCCTTCGCTACCAGGAGTAAGGACGAGTTCAGCACCATAGGCTTGGATAATCTTACGTCGTTCCACACTCATCGTTTCAGGCATGACGATAACAACTTTATATCCTTTAGCGGCACCAACCCATGAAAGACCGATACCAGTGTTTCCACTCGTTGCTTCAACAATAGTAGCTCCCGGTTTTAGAATACCATCTTGTTCTGCTTTTTCAATCATGCTAAGGGCAATACGGTCTTTTACTGACGATCCAGGGTTAAAAGCTTCTAGTTTAACATAGACATCTGCAGCACCCTCTGGAACAATATTGTTAAGTTTAACAATCGGTGTTTGTCCAATTAGTTCAGTGATATTATTATAAATAGTCATAGATATACCTCTTTGTATAAGATGATACTAGTATAACGCGCTTAAAGCTATTTGTAAAATATAGAAATCCTATCAAAGTGATAGGATTTTTTTATATCAAAGGTCTAAGCCATTAATTTTTAATCGATTGTGATAAGCCAATTCTAATAAATAGGTGTAAAGCGGAAGGATGTCCGTTTTTTTAGGGAATTCAAATTTATGGAAACTCAGGTGCTCATTGTGTGCTTTTAGAAAGATATTTTCTAAATAAGTGATTCTAATCTCACTATCATCTATACCTGCTCCAGCAGTTTCCATTTCAACGTTTACAATGTTCATCAAAAAGAGTGACTTAACAGACACCTTGCGACCAGTGGCACCTTGCTTATCTGTAAAAATAATACGGATATTTGTAAAGATGATTGAATCTCGAATAAGTTTATATCCACTTTGAATTTCTTCATTCTCTAGTAGATATTGACCATATTCTTTGATAAGAGTCTCTTTGTTTTCCTCGCTGAAGTTACCAGCAAGTCCTTGAATAAATTTTCCAAACGCCATGTATTTCTCCTTTGTTTACACTAAGTTTACAGGAACTTCAACTTCTCGTAAACCTTGATCTGTTAAAGTAACCTTTCCATTAAAAAACTCTACAAGAGCAGACTTGATATTTTCTTTCTCTTCCTTATCAACATAAATCATTGTATCAACTTGATCTGTAAAGTTTGTATCCAGCTCCATGAGATGATGTTCTTTAAGAAAATTGCCATATTCTTGATACTGAGCGTAAGACATCTGAATGGCTATGCCAGCCTGCTCTTTGATTTCAATAATGCCAATTTCTTTGACAGCCAAGGCCACACTACCTGCGTAAGTACGAATCAAACCTCCAGCGCCTAACTTAATTCCACCAAAGTAACGAGTAACTACTACGCAGACATTGGTAAGATTATGATTTTCTAAGACGCCAAGCATAGGGACTCCAGCAGTACCACTAGGTTCGCCATCATCACTCGTACGCTTGATCTCACTGCGTTCCCCTACAATAAAAGCAGAGCAGTTATGGGTGGCTTTGTAGTGTTCTTTTTTGATAGCAGTGATAAAGTCACGAGCTTCTTCTTCACTATAGACACGCTTGGCATGACAGATAAAGCGTGATTTTTTGATTTCTTCTTGGACCTGCCCATCCTCTTTAATTGTTCTAAATTCCATGATTTAATTGTACTAAAAAATTACCTAAAGCGCTATATTTTTACGAATATTAAAGTATGAAAGTAAATCCAAATTATCTCGGTCGCTTGTTTACTGAGAAAGAATTAACGGAAGAAGAACGACAGGAAGCAGTGAGACTGCCAGCAATGAGAAAAGAGAAGGGGAAACTGTTTTGTCAACGTTGTAATAGTTTGATTCTAGAAGAATGGTATTTGCCTATCAGCGCTTACTATTGTAGGGAGTGTTTACTGATGAAGAGAATCAGGAGTGATAAAGCTTTATACTATTTTCCTCAAGAGGATTTTCCTAAGCAAGACGTCCTCAAATGGCGTGGTCAGTTAACACCTTTTCAAGAAAAAGTGTCAGAGGGACTGCTTCAGGCGGTAGACAAGCAAGAGCCAACCTTGGTTCACGCTGTGACAGGAGCTGGAAAGACAGAGATGATTTATCAAGTTGTGGCTAAAGTGATTGATGATGGTGGTGCAGTTTGTTTGGCCAGTCCTCGAATTGATGTGTGTTTAGAACTGTATAAGCGACTGCAGAATGACTTTGCTTGCGATATAGCGCTACTCCATGGCGAATCAGAGCCCTATTTTCGAACTCCCTTAGTAGTTGCAACAACTCATCAGTTATTAAAATTTTATCATGCTTTTGATTTGTTGATAGTGGATGAGGTAGATGCCTTTCCTTATGTTGACAACACTATGCTTTACTATGCTGTAAAGAATAGTGTAAAGGAGGATGGATTGAGGATATTCCTTACGGCAACTTCTACAGATGAGTTAGATAGGAAGGTTCGCACAGGGGAATTAAAAAGATTAAGCTTGCCGAGACGGTTTCATGGAAATCCTTTGATTATTCCTAAACCAGTCTGGTTATCGGATTTTAATCGCTGTTTAGAGAAAAATCAATTGTCAACCAAGTTAAAGACTTATATTGAGAAACAGAGAAGAACAGGTTATCCCTTACTGATTTTTGCATCAGAGATTAAGAAAGGCGAAAAACTAAAAGAAATCTTGAAGGAGCAGTACCCGAATGAGAATATCGGCTTTGTGTCTTCTGTGACAGAAGACCGATTAGAGCAGGTGCAAGCTTTTCGAGATGGAGAACTAACAATACTGATCAGTACGACAATCTTGGAACGCGGGGTTACCTTCCCTTGTGTGGATGTTTTCGTAGTAGAAGCTAATCATCGTCTCTTTACCAAGTCTAGTTTGATTCAGATTGGAGGGCGAGTTGGACGCAGTATGGACAGACCAACTGGTGAGTTGCTCTTCTTTCATGATGGATTAAATGCTTCCATCAAAAAGGCAATCAAGGAAATCAAGAATATGAATAAGGAGGCAGGGTTATGAACTGTTTATTATGTGGCCAGACTACAAAGAGTGAGCTGACTTTTAGCAGTCTCTTCCTTTTGAAGGATGATTGCAGTTATCTTTGCTCAGCTTGTGCTTCTAGTTTTGAGAGGATTGGTGAGAATTATTGCCCAAACTGTATGAAAACAGGCATGTCAACTAAGTGTCAAGATTGTAAACTTTGGTGTAAAGAAGGAATTCAGGTTGATCATAAGGCAATCTTTACCTATAATCAAGCTATGAAAGACTTTTTCAGTCGATATAAGTTTGATGGCGATTTTTTGCTTAGAAAGGTTTTTGCTTCTGTTCTTGCTGAGGAGCTGAAAAAGTATAGAGGATATCAATTTGTGTTGATTCCCCTAAGCCCTGAAAGATTGCTTGAGAGGGGGTTTAACCAAGTCGAAGGTTTGGTTGAGGCAGCAGGCTTTTCTTTCAAAGATATATTAGGAAAAAGAGAAGAGAGTGCTAGTTCTTCTAAAAGCCGTTTAGAAAGGTTAGCTACTGAAATTCCATTTTTTATTAAAGATGGAATCTCACTTCCCAAGAAGATTTTGCTGATTGATGACATCTATACAACAGGGGCAACTGTGAATCGTGTGAAACGACTTTTGGAAGAAGCAGGTGCTTTGGAAGTTAAAACTTTTTCCCTTGTAAGATGAGGAAAAAATTTGCAAAATGAAAATGAAAGCGTTATAATATAGTTAGAAAAACAAAAATGTTTAGAAAGAAGGTACTTATATGATTAAATATAGTATCCGTGGTGAAAACCTAGAAGTAACAGAAGCAATTCGTGATTATGTAGTTTCTAAACTCGAAAAGATCGAAAAGTATTTCCAACCTGAGCAGGAGTTGGATGCACGTGTGAACTTGAAAGTTTACCGTGAAAAAACAGCAAAGGTTGAAGTAACAATTCCGCTTGGATCTATCACTCTTCGTGCTGAAGATATTTCTCAAGATATGTATGGTTCTATCGATCTTGTAACAGATAAAATTGAACGTCAGATTCGTAAAAATAAAACTAAAATCGAACGTAAGAATAAAAGTAAAGTTGCGACAAGTCAACTCTTTACAGATGCTCTAGTTGAAGATGCAGATGTTGTGCAACCCAAAGTCGTTCGTTCAAAACAAATTGATTTGAAGCCAATGGATTTAGAAGAAGCCCTTCTTCAAATGGATTTATTGGGACATGATTTCTTTATTTATGTAGATGTAGAAGATCAAACAACTAATGTTTTGTATCGCCGTGAAGATGGTGAAGTTGGTTTACTAGAAGTCAAAGAATCATAAAATTGAAATAACAAAAAAGTGGTTTACAAATCAGTAAACCACTTTTTCTTATGCGGAAATAAGTAAGAAAAAACAGGAAATCCTTGATTAAACAGTCAGAATCGACCCCTATAATCTGAACTTATAGGGGTATTTATATTTATTAAGTAGACAAAATAATACCCTAAGGGATAGAATGGGGTTGTCAACAAATAGCGAATACAAAAATGTAAGCGCTCTTATAACAAATAAAGGAGTCATGACTATGGCAACAAAAGAAGAAATTTTACGCGAACTATATCCTGAGGACCTTTTTCACTATGCGGATGGTCTAACTTTGGGAGAAGCAGAGGTTTTACAAGAAACTCGCCGTTTGATTGAGAAACATCTCCGTCCGGTTATTAATGAATACTGGGAAAAACCTGATTTTCCTTTTGAAGAATTCTATGCTGTGGCTAAGGGCGCTCAAATTATGAACAATCCAAAATTGTTTGAGGGACGTGAAGGTAGCTGGAAACCATCTGAACTTTATATTGCTTTCTTGTATCTTGAACTTGCTCGCTTCGATGCTTCTATGGCAACATTCTACACCGTTCATGGCGGACTTTGCTACAACACAATTCTCTTGGGTGGTGATGAGCGTCAACAAAAAGAATTTCTTCCAAAACTAGCTGCATTTGATTGGCAAGGTTGCTTCGCTTTGACTGAACCTCTTTCAGGTTCTGATATTGCTGGAGGACTTGCAACTACTGCAGAACGTGTTGGAGACAAGTGGATTCTAAATGGTGAAAAACGCTGGATTGGTGGTTCAGATACTGCGGATGTCGTTCCTGTATTTGCTCGTGATGTTGCGGATGGCAAGGTGAAATGCTTTATCGTTCGTAAGGGAGCTCCGGGATATCATGCGGAACCAATCCCACATAAGATTGCTCTTCGTTGTGTCCGCAATGGCCATATTACTATGAAGAATGTAGAGGTTCCAGATTCAGACCGTTTGGTAAATATCAATGGTTTTGGTGATGTAGCCCGTATCTTGACCTTCACTCGTGCGGACGTTGCTCACATTGCTATGGGAGTGACTTGTGGATCTTATGTAGCAGCTCTTAAATATGCTAAAGATCGCGAACAGTTCAAACGTCCAATTGCCAAATTCCAAATTGTTCAAGAAAAATTGGCTCGTATGCAAGCAAATGCTGTAGCAGTTATTGCTTATTCAACTCGTATTGCTGAGATGCAAGAGAAAGGTAATGAATTGATGCTTAACTCTGCTCTTGCTAAGATGCACAATTCCTTGGTGATGCGCGAAACAGTTGCCCTTGCTCGTGAAACTTGCGGAGGTAATGGTATTACACTTGAGACAGACGTTGCTCGTTTCTTTGCAGATGCTGAATCAATCTATACCTATGAAGGTTCACACGAAGTGAATGCCTTGATTGTTGGTCGTGAGATTACTGGACTAGGTGCCTTTGTTTAATGTCAGAAGGGCGATTGAAGGATTTCTGTTCAATCGTCCTTGCTTCATGCACTGGATTTTTGTAAAATAAGAAGGAGAAAATAATGATATCTAAGGTGATGATTATTGGTTCTGGTCAAATGGGAAGCGGAATTGCTCAAGTATTTGCTCAGGCTGGTTTTACAGTTTACTTAAACGATATTAAAGAAGAATTTGTTCAAAGAGGCTTGAATAATATCACAAAACAATTGGAACGTTCAGTTGAAAAAGGACGGATGTCTGCGGATGAGAAGGATCAGGTATTAGCCAATTTGCTTCCATCTGTTTCATATGAAGATGCGAAACAAGTCCAATTGGTGATTGAAGCTGCAACTGAGAATCGTGAGATTAAGTTGAATATTTTCAAACAATTGGATGAATTGACAGATCCTAAAACTATCTTAGCATCAAACACATCCTCTTTGTCAATCACGGATATAGCTGCTGCTACTAAACATCAGGAGCGCGTGATTGGAATGCACTTCTTTAATCCTGCCCCAATCATGAAACTGGTAGAGGTTATTAAGGCCTTGCAGACTTCAGAAGAAGTGGTTCAGGCGGTTCGTGAATTGACAGTGAAAATTGGTAAAACACCAGTTGATGTTAAAGATTCTTATGGTTTTGTTGTGAACAGAATTTTGATTCCTATGATCAATGAAGCCGTTTACATTCTAGGTGAGGGAGTGGCTAGTGCCGAGGAAATCGATGAAGCGATGAAACTTGGTGCAAATCATCCTATTGGACCTTTGGCTCTTGCTGACTTGATTGGGTTGGATGTTTGTTTGGCTATTATGGGCGTCCTAAACCAAGGGTTTGGTGATCAAAAATACCGTCCTGCCCCTCTTCTTAAGAAAATGGTCGAAGCAGGAAAATTGGGACGGAAGACAAAAGAAGGATTCTTTACTTACTAGACACTGATGGAGGTAGTCATGAAAGACGTAGTTATTGTTTCGGCAGTGCGAACACCTTTAGGTTCCTTTGGCGGGAGCTTGAAGAATGTTTCTGCTGTTGATTTGGGATCTTTGGTCATTAAGAGTGCTTTGGAAAAAGCGAATATTAAACCAGAGCAGGTAGATGAAGTGATTATGGGGAATGTCCTAGGCGCAGGTTTAGGCCAAAACGTGGCTCGCCAAATGAGTATTCATGCTGGGCTTCCTGAATTTACACCAGCCTTTACCATTAATAAGGTTTGTGGTTCCGGTTTGAAGGCAGTGCAGTTAGCTGCTCAAGCGATTCAGTGCGGAGATGCAGATATTGTCGTGGCTGGTGGTGCAGAAAACATGAGCCAGGCTCCATATGTTTTGCCAAGCTTCCGTTGGGGTGGACGTATGGGAGATTCGAAAGTGGTAGATACCATGATTAAGGACGGTTTGTCTGATGCCTTTAACGAATACCATATGGGGATTACAGCTGAGAATGTGGCAGAAGAATATGGTATTAGCCGGGATGATCAAGATGCGCTTGCTTTGGAATCTCAAAAACGAGCAGTGGCGGCTATAGAATCTGGACGTTTTAAGGAAGAGATTGTTCCGGTGGTCATTCCTCAACGCAAAGGCGATCCTATCATCTTTGATACAGATGAATTTCCTAGAAAAGATGCTAGCTTGGAGAGTCTGTCTAAGCTACGTCCTGTTTTCAAAAAAGACGGTTCTGTTACAGCGGGAAATGCCTCAGGTATCAATGACGGAGCGGCGGCTGTCTTGGTCATGAGTGCTGAAAAAGCTGAAGAATTAGGACTTCCAGTCATTGCGCGCATTCGTTCGTATGCAAGTGCAGGTTTGGATCCTAAGATTATGGGATGTGGACCGATTTATGCGACCCGTAAAGCTCTTGAAAAAGGTAATTTGACAGTTGATGATCTTGACTTGATCGAGTCAAATGAAGCCTTTGCTGCTCAGGCTTGTGCGGTTGGGAAAACACTTGGTTTCAATACTGATATTGTCAATGTCAATGGTGGCGCGATTGCTCTTGGTCACCCAATTGGAGCTTCAGGTTGCCGTATCCTAGTGACTCTGGTACATGAGATGATGAAACGTGATGCTAAAACTGGTTTAGCTACTCTCTGTATCGGAGGAGGGATGGGAACAGCCCTCATCGTTGAACGTTAGTTATTAGAAAACTGAACGTCATTTCCTCTTTTTCAATATTACGATTACAAAATGAGATATTGATCCGATCTCATAGTTACATACCTTATCAAGTGTCTTTCTCCGAAAGTGCCTGATAAGGTATTTTTGCTTTTCCTAAGACTTTGAGGATAGATTGAATGGCTCTATTCTATAAGATGGACTTATAGGTCTATAAATAAAGATTAAGTAGACGGATAGGGAAAAAAGGATTATGATAAAAATGTAAGCTCTTACATTTTGTGTTGGTATTTGTTGACGCTGTACTCTGTACTCAAAATAAATCAAGTAGGAGCAAAACAATGAGTAAAACTGTTTTATTAGAGGTTAAGAATGGTCTTGGCTATCTAACAATTAACCGTCCATCGGCTTTGAACGCTTTAAGTTCAGAAGTCTTAAAGGATTTGAATCTCGTTTTAGACCAAATTGAAGCTAGCGAGGACATTCGTGTTGTCATCGTGACTGGTCAAGGGGAAAAAGCATTTGTCGCTGGAGCAGACATTAAAGAGATGGACCAAATGTCTCCAATTCAGGCTCATGAATACATGACCTATGCGAACGACACCTTTACCCGTTTATCTGAATTGACTCAACCAACTATTTCAGTATTGAATGGGTATGCTTTGGGAGGCGGTCTAGAATTAGCTCTTTCAACTGATATCCGAATCGGCTATGACAAGACAATGGTTGGTTTCCCTGAAGTTGGCTTGGGAATCATTCCTGGTTTTGCAGGTACTCAAAGAATGTCTCGTTTGATTGGTACTAGCAAAACAAAGGAATTAATCTTTACTGCTAGAATGGTTAACGGACAAGAAGCATATGATCTTGGAATTCTTAACAAGTTGGTAGCAGCAGAAGAACTATTGCCTGCGGCAGAAGAGCTGGCAGGAGCGATTATGAAAAATGCACCGCTAGCAGTTGAAAAAGCTAAACATATTATCCAAGTTGGCTCAGAACTCCCTCTGAAAAATGCTATTCGTTTGGAAACAGAAGCGGAAGCTCTACTCTTCTCAACAGAAGATAAGGTAGAAGGAATGCGCGCTTTTGTTGAAAAACGCAAAGCTGTCTTTCAACGTAAATAAGAGAGGAGATAGGTTATGAAAGTTGTAACATTGTCTGAAGCTATTTCCTTGATTCATTCAGGAGATAAAGTTGGTATTTCTGGTTTTCTCGGAGTGGGAGAGCCACTAGAGTTAATTGAGGAACTGGTTCGTCAAAACCAGCAAGATTTGACCTTGGTGTCTGTTGTAACCTCTCAACCCGGTAAGGAAGTTGGAGTTGGTCGACTTTGTGAAAACCATCAGGTTACAAAGTACATTGCAGCCCATGTAGGGACATCCGCTGCTGCTCAGCATGATTATTTCTCGGGAGCCATGAAAGTGGAGTTCACTCCGATGGGAACTGTCGTAGAACGCTTGCATGCTGCGGGCGCTGGCCTTGGAGCAGTCTTAACACCAACAGGTGTAGGAACAATTCTTGAAGATGAACACGAAAAAGTGACTCGAAATGGAAAAGAATATTTGATTTATGATCCATTGAAGATTGATGTTGCCTTGATTAAAGCTACAAAGGCGGATAAGTATGGCAACCTTTATCTGGATGGGACTACTAAAAACATCTCCCTTCAACTCGCTCTAGCAGCTGACACAGTTATTGTTGAGACAAACGAATTGGTTGAAGTCGGAGAAATTGATCCAAATGATATTTACATCCCTGGTATCCTAGTTGACTATGTCGTTCAAGGATTGACACCACAAGAGCATCATCAGATGATGGGAGATCTGTGGACAGAGACAAAGAAACTGGCGGGGGTGAAGTAAAATGAAAGCAAAAGAGATTATCGCAAGACGTGTAGCACTTGAATTTAAAGATGGAGATGTGGTCAATCTTGGTTTTGGGATTCCAAATGCCTCTGCTGATTACATTCCTGAAGGTGTAAATGTTATTTTACAGGCAGAAAATGGCGCTCTTCGATTTGGGGAAACACCTACCAAGGACAACTATAATGCCAATTTAGCGAACTCTGGTGGAGCTCCTATTACATTGTTGCCAGGAGCAGCCTTGTTTGATCTACAAACTTCCTTTGCCATTATTCGTGGTGGACACGTGGATGCAACCGTTCTTGGAGCTCTTGAAGTCAGCCAAGATGGAAGCATTGCGAACTGGATTATCCCAGGGAAATTTGCTCCTGGTATGGGTGGCGCAATGGACTTATTGGTAGGAGCTAAGCGCGTAATCGGGGCTATCCAACATACAACTGCTGATGGGGAATCTAAGTTGTTGAAAGAATGTACCTTGCCACTTTCAGCTAAAGGAGTATTGGATCTTGTCATCACAGAATTAGCTGTTTTTGGATTCAAAGATGGTAAATTCCTGTTGAAAGAGCTGGCTCCTGGTGTGACATTAGAAGAAGTTCTTGAAAAAACAGCTGGGGAAGTCATTGTCTCAGAAGACCTGAAAACAATGCCGATTTAAGCAAAAAAAGAGCTATTTTCTACTTAGTGTGTTATGATATAAACCAGATAGTATTGTAAGCGCTTTATATACAGCGTTAAAATGAAGTATTCGAAATGTTATTTCGATAAAAAGTCAGTAGACAACTATCAAACACTAGAATAGTTGTCTAATTGACTTACTAAAATAGTGAAGGAAAGCTAGGTGATGGGTAAGTGGATATTATCCAAATGAACTATTTCATCAATATCATAGAATGCGGATGCAACCTTTCCATTGCTGCAAAGAAGATTCACATTAGTCAATCAGCCTTGAGTCAATTTGTGACAAATTTTGAAGCAGCTGAAGGGGTTCAATTATTCAATCGCAAGAATGGAAGATTAGAAAGTTTAACAGAGGCGGGACGCAAAATTTATCGTTATGCGACCGAGATTGTGAATCGACATGAAGAAATGCTTTCCATGATCCATATAGAAGCTCAAAAGCAAAAAGGCACCATTAATTTTGGTATTCCGTCCTTGATTTTACGAGTTTATTTTGCTAGTGCCTTGCCTCATTTTCTGAAAAATAATCCTCATATCCATATCCAGGTTACGGAAGGTGGAGGGAAGGAAATTCGTCAAAAAATGGTTGATGGAGATTTGAATCTCTCTATTCTGATAGAGCCTACGAGCCTGGATGCTAAAAAATATGAACAACATATCATTCAATTGGATGAATACGTTGCTTATATGGATAAGGATCATCCGTTGGCTCAGAAAAGCTTGTTGGAATGGTCTGATATTGCTGGTTATGAATTGGCAACCTTCAACAAAACATTTACGACTTATGATTTAGTGACAGAAAAACTTCGTTCACAACGAATTGAGGCTAAATTTGCTTATCTTTCCTCTACTTGGGACTTCCTAGTTGAATCAACTCATCAGACAGATTTGATTGCCCTTTTGCCAAGGCCGGTTGAATATTTTGTGGATAAGAGTCGTTTTAAGGCGGTTAGATTCAAAGATCCGATTCCATTTAATATTTGGTTTTGTAGACCCTATAAAAACTCCTACAATGAAGTAGAGTCTTATGTGTATGAAGAATTGTTGAAAGATTATTACCAACCGTTTTCTGACAACTAAGATGAGGTGAATGCGATGACCTATAATGACGTGCTGGCGCGAGAATTGAAGGCAGACGTGAAAGTGTTGATTCGGGACTATTTCAAGTCTCATGAGGATGAACAACAGTTCCCTAGAGAATTGCTTTATCAGTTTATTGAGCAATTTGATATCTTTTCCTTGCTTTTAGATAGTCAAGATTCTGTTTTGAGAACCGAGTTTTTAACCTTTATTCGCTTGATTTCAAAAGATTTTCCTGCTTTTTCTGCTGTTCTACTAACTCAGGCATGTTATGGTATCTATCCTATTTTACGATATGGGAGTCAGGAACAAAAATCGCGTTATGTAGAACCATTAGTAAGGGGAGAAATCTTAGCTGGCTTGGGATTTTCTGAAGGAAAATTGATGGACAGCTTGGAGGTTATTGCAACAACTGCAAGGAAAACAGAAACAGGTTGGTCTTTAACTGGGAAGAAGTCAATTGTATCAAATTGCCGCTATACAGATATTTTGTTAATCTTAGCCAAGGTTCAAGAAGCTAACGGAGAATATGGATACGGATTTTTCATTGTTGATACGACTCGACCGGGAGTTGCTTTTGGAGATGATATTGCAAAACCTGGTTTACAGGGTTTGCCTGTGAATTCGGTAACTTTTGATCAGGTCATATTGCCAGAAGATAGTCTTCTAGGATTGACGCTAAATGGGGAAACTCAGTTAAATGATATTATCAAAAAATTACAGCTAGGATTAAGCGCTATCTCTATTGGTATCTCTGAGGGAGCTTTTGAAACAGGTCTGGCTTTTGTAAAGGTCAAAAGAAGATTTGGGAAACCATTAATCGATGCGACAGTCTATCAACATCAATTCGCAGACTTGTATACTAAGCTGTGTGCGGCTGAATCTTACTTTGCTTCCTACAAGGATAGGATGAAGGCGGATTCTCTCTTTGTATCTCAGATAAAACTTTATACGACAAAAGTAGCAATTGAGATTTCTGAGGAAATTATTAGATTAATTGGACCTCTTCAAACCTTGGATGACATCCCCATAGACCGTTATCTAAAGGATGCCAAAACGATTGAAATCTATGGAAAATCTGGGGATTCGATTCGTAAAAGAATAGCAGCCCAATGGATAAAGGAGTAAAGCATGACAGAACTCACCTTACAGGAATATCAATTTCATGATATGAAACTGACATGGCTACGTGGAGCCGATAAATTGACGGATGCAGGGACTCTTTTTGGTCCGGTTCCGAAAGTTGTGTGGTCTCGTTACTACCCAACAAATGATGCTAATATGATGGCAGAATTGACGGATCCTATTTTGATCCAGTACAAGGGTAAAAATTACTTGATAGATGCAAGTTTTGATACAGCAAAATTATCTGATAAACAAAGGCGCAACTTAGGAATCTTAACTGAAAGTCGGGTAGAAGAAAGTTTATCTCTTTTAGGACTATCGCCTGAAGATATTGACATCGTGCTGATGACACATATGCATCATGATCATTCTGGTGGCTTGACGCGTGTGAATGATCAAGGAGAGTTGGTTTCCAAGTATTCAAATGCCAAGATTATTGTGAATGATGTCGAATGGTATGAGATGAGAAACCCTAATAATCGAACACGAGGAACTTATCTGAGAGAGAATTGGGAACCGATTCAAGATCAGGTGACGACTTTCTCAGAGTATATCAATGTCATTCCAGAAATCCAAATGATTCACACAAGTGGTCACAGCAATGGCCACAGTATTATCTTGCTCAAACAGGGGAAAGATACGATGATCCACATGGGGGACTTGATGTTATCACATGTTCATCGAAATCCTCTCTGGGTTCCAGCAGTAGATGATTATCCTATGAAATCCATTTTAGCCAAAGAGAAATGGTTGCGTCAGGCTTTTGAGAATCATTACAAGTTTTTCTTTTATCATGATCAATTTTTCGCGGTGGTAGAGTTTGATAAGGAAGGGAAGGAGTTGGTAGATTATGTTCTACGTTCTCGCCCCCCACTTATTCCTTTTACAGATGAGCAGGATCGTAAGCCAGACTTTTTAGGATAGCAGAATATGAGGAGACAAATGTAACATTTTCTTGTTGACGGGGATATTGGTGCACTATGCATCCATTTGCCAACAAGAATCAACAGAAAATAAAAGGAGGACTCATATGTCAATTACAAAACTTTTACAGATTCAATATCCAATTTTCCAAGGGGCCATGGCTCAAATCTCCCACTATCAACTAGCAGCAGCTGTTTCTGAGGCTGGAGGACTAGGAATTATTGCGTCAGGTGGTATGACTGGAGAGCAGTTGCGAGAAGAAATTCGTGAATTGAGAAAGTTGACAGATAAGCCTTTTGGTGTCAACATTATGTTGATGATGAAAAACATCAAGGATATTGTGACTGTTATCATCGAAGAAAAGGTTCCGGTGGTAACTACAGGTGCAGGAACACCTAAGCATATCATGCCTTACTTGAAAGAAGCAGGAATCAAGGTTATTCCAGTTATTGCCAGTGTCAAGCATGCTCAAAAAATGGAAGAATTGGGAGTTGATGCTGTAATCGCTGAGGGTTCAGAAGCTGGTGGGCATATAGGAGAGACCAATACAATGGCTCTTATCCCGCAAATCGTTGATGCGGTATCAATTCCGGTCATTGCTGCCGGAGGTGTGGCAGATGGCCGAGGGCTGGCTGCTGCGATTGCCCTAGGTGCACAAGGAGTTCAAATGGGAACAGTTTTTCTTGCTTCAGAAGAATGTCCAATTTCTCCAGCCTATAAAGAAGCTATTTTGGCGGCAAGTGATACAGCGACTGCGGTTACAGGTCGCATCGCGGGAGCGCCAGTTCGTTGTATTCGCAATGAGATGACAGATCACTATATTGAATTAGAGCAGAAAGGTACAAACCGAGAGGAACTGGAAGAAATTACGATCGGTTCCCTATCTAAGGCTGTCTATGAAGGTGATACAGTTCATGGTTCAATGATGAGCGGACAAATTGCAGGTTTGGTGAAAGACATCAAACCATGTAAGTCTATTTTAGAATCAATTGTGAAACAGGCGCAAGAGCGCCTACAAGACATTCGACTAGAATTAGGTGAATAATGTAATCTAGGCGGAAGATTCTGCACTGATGTGGAAAAAGGAGAGCGAGGCATTTGCTCTCCTTTTTTATGTATGGTTTCTTTAAGAGTATCTTACTATAATAAAAGCAGTGCTTTCTCTTTAAAGGTCGCTTTTTAAGGGCATTTGTGATATAATAATGCGCAAGAGGTTTAGAATGAAAAAAAATAATTTAACTCCGAATTCTGCGATTCTACTAGGGATTGCAACTTTCGGAACCTTAACAATGCTGATTATTTTTTCACAAAATAATGTTGTAACAATCAGTGTCTTGTTTTTATTTGTACTTCTTTATCTGCTTTTATTTGTCTGGCAAAAAAAACAGTATGAAAAGAGCGAAATTGAACAAATCCAATACGTAAATCATCAAGCTGAAAATAGCTTGAGTACTTTGCTTGATCAAATGCCGGTGGGAGTCCTGAAATTAGACTTATCTAGTGGCGAAGTGGAATGGTTTAATCCCTATGCTGAGCTGATTTTAACTACTGAAGAGGGCGAAATTGATGTTGAGTTAATTCAAACCATCATCAAGGCTTCTGTTGGAAATCCTGGTTCGTATGCTACCTTGGGCGAAACACGATATGCTGTTCATATGGACAAGGCTTCGGGTGTTTTGTATTTCTTTGATGTTTCTGGGGAGTACGAAGCAACTGTAGAATTGGTAACTAGCCGTCCAGTCATTGGAGTCATCTCAGTAGATAACTATGATGATTTGGAGGATGCGACATCTGACTCCGATATCAGTCATATCAATAGTTTTGTAGCCAATTTTGTTTCAGAATTTGCTAGTAAGTATGCTATGTTTTCTCGCCGTGTGGGGATGGATCGTTTTTATGTATTCACAGATTACACGGTACTAGAGGAATTGATGAATGATAAATTCTCCGTTATTGATAGTTTCCGAGAAGAATCAAAACAGAGGCAGCTACCCCTAACTTTAAGTATGGGATTTTCTTATGGTGATGGAAACCATGAAGAGATAGGGAAAATTGCCTTGCTCAACTTGAACTTAGCAGAAGTTCGCGGTGGTGACCAGGTGGTGGTCAAGGAAAATAACGAAACCAAGAATCCAGTCTACTTTGGTGGAGGAACTGCTGCGTCTATCAAACGTACTCGTACACGTACCAGAGCCATGATGACAGCCATTTCTGATAAGATTCGAAGTGTTGATCAGGTTTTTGTAGTCGGTCATAAAAATCTAGATATGGATGCTTTGGGCTCTGCTGTTGGTATGCAGTTGTTTGCAAGTAATATTATTGAGAACAGTTATGCTGTCTATGATGCAGACCATATGCCAGCAGATATCGAACGTGCTATTCAGTTCTTGAAGAAGGAAGATGTCACGAAGCTTTTATCTCTTACAGATGCGATGAAGTTAGTTACAAACCGTTCATTATTGATTCTGGTGGATCATTCCAAGACGGCTTTGACTTTGTCAAAAGATTTTTATGATTTGTTCACTCAAACTATTGTTATTGACCATCATAGACGTGATCAGGATTTCCCTGAGAATGCAGTCATCACCTATATTGAAAGTGGAGCAAGTAGTGCCAGTGAGTTGGTCACAGAATTGATTCAGTTCCAAAATTCTAAGAAGAATCGTTTGAGTCGTATGCAGGCCAGTGTTTTGATGGCTGGTATGATGCTGGATACCAAGAATTTCACATCTCGCGTGACGAGCCGAACCTTTGATGTGGCTAGCTATCTGAGAACACGGGGAAGTGACAGTATTGCTATCCAGGAGATTGCTGCGACAGATTTTGAAGAGTACCGTGAGGTAAATGAACTCATTTTACAAGGTCGTAAGTTAGGTTCAGATATCTTGATTGCTCAAGCTAAGGACTCAATGTCTTATGACACAGTTGTTATCAGTAAGGCTGCCGATGCTATGCTGGCTATGTCTGGTATTGAGGCTAGTTTCGTTCTGGCAAAAAATACACAAGGATTTATCTCTATCTCGGCTCGAAGTCGTAGTAAAATCAATGTGCAACGCATTATGGAAGAGTTGGGTGGTGGAGGTCACTTTAATCTAGCTGCCGCGCAAATCGAGGATATGAGTTTGTCGGAAGCAGGAGAAAAATTGACTCAACTAATCTTGGAAGAACTAAAGGAAAAGGAGAAAGAAGAATGAAAGTAATCTTTTTAGCAGATGTTAAAGGAAAAGGAAAAAAAGGCGAAATTAAGGAAGTACCAACTGGCTACGCTCAAAACTTCCTGATTAAAAAGAATTTGGCCAAGGAAGCGACTGCTCAAGCAGTGGGTGAGTTGCGTGGAAAACAAAAATCAGAAGAAAAGGCTCATGCTGAAATGATTGCTGAAGCAAAAGCCATCAAGGCTAAGCTTGAGGCAGAAGAAACAGTTGTAGAGTTTGTTGAAAAGGTTGGACCAGATGGCCGTACATTTGGCTCTATCACTAACAAGAAAATTGCAGAAGAATTGCAAAAGCAGTTTGGTATTAAGATTGACAAACGCAATATTCAAGTGCAAGCACCAATTCGAGCAGTAGGTTTGATTGATGTACCAGTGAAGATCTATCAAGATGTTACAAGTGTCATCAATCTTCGTGTAAAAGAAGGTTAAGTTTACAACTTCTTGACAAGATTGTAAAAGGAAGGAAAGTTGGATGGCAGAAGTAGAGGAACTGCGAGTTCAACCTCAGGATATTTTAGCAGAACAATCTGTTCTGGGAGCTATTTTTATAGATGAGAGTAAGCTCGTTTTTGTCCGAGAATACATTGATTCTCGTGACTTCTTTAAGTATGCTCATCGGTTGATTTTCCAAGCGATGGTAGATTTGTCGGATCGTGGGGAAGCGATTGATGCGACGACGGTTCGGACGATTTTGGATAGCCAAGGGGATCTCCAAAATATTGGTGGCTTGTCTTATCTTGTTGAAATTGTCAACTCAGTACCAACTTCAGCGAATGCGGAATATTATGCTAAAATTGTAGCGGAAAAGGCTATGCTACGTCGCTTGATTTCCAAGTTGACAGAGTCTGTCAACCAAGCCTATGAGGCTTCTAAGCCTGCAGATGAAATCATCGCTCAGGCTGAAAAGGGACTCATTGATGTTAGCGAAAACGCCAATCGTAGTGGGTTCAAGAACATCCGAGATATTCTAAATATCAACTTTGGGAACCTAGAAGTTCGGTCACAACAAACAACGGATATCACTGGTATTGCAACGGGTTACCGTGATTTGGACCATATGACGACAGGTCTCCATGAGGAGGAATTAATTATTCTAGCGGCGCGACCAGCAGTTGGTAAGACGGCCTTTGCTTTGAACATTGCTCAGAACATTGGGACTAAGTTGGACAAGACGGTTGCTATCTTTTCGCTGGAAATGGGTGCGGAAAGTCTAGTAGACCGTATGTTGGCGGCCGAAGGCTTGGTGGAGTCCCATTCTATCCGTACGGGTCAATTGACTGATGAGGAGTGGCAAAAATATACCATTGCTCAAGGGAACCTAGCCAACGCGAGTATCTATATCGATGATACACCAGGGATTCGGATCACGGAAATTCGTTCGCGTTCACGTAAACTGGCTCAAGAAACAGGCAATCTAGGCTTGATTTTGATCGACTACCTACAGCTTATCACAGGTACTGGTCGTGAGAACCGCCAACAAGAAGTCTCTGAAATTTCTCGTCAGTTAAAAATTCTAGCTAAGGAGCTAAAGGTTCCAGTCATTGCTCTTAGTCAGTTATCTCGTGGAGTGGAACAGCGTCAGGATAAGAGACCAGTCTTGTCTGATATTCGTGAATCGGGTTCTATCGAGCAGGATGCGGATATCGTAGCCTTTCTGTACCGTGACGACTACTACGATCGTGCGGGTGAAGAAGAGGAAGGAATTCCAAATAACAAGGTTGAGGTTATCATCGAGAAAAACCGTAGTGGAGCTCGTGGAACGGTGGAATTGATTTTCCAAAAAGAATACAATAAATTTTCAAGTATCTCAAAGAGGGAGGCATAAGATGTCAGATGCATTTACAGATGTAGCCAAGATGAAAAAAATCAAAGAAGAGATCAAGGCGCATGAGGGACAAGTCGTTGAAATGACTTTGGAGAATGGCCGTAAGCGCCAAAAAAACAGACTGGGTAAGTTAATTGAGGTTTATCCATCTTTATTTATCGTTGAATTTGGGGATGTTGAAGGAGACAAACAAGCCAATGTCTATGTTGAATCCTTCACCTACTCAGATATCTTGACAGAAAAGAACTTGATTCGCTATCTAGACTAAGAATCCTAAAATGAAGTGAGCTTTGCTCACTTTTTTCTTTTTCTCCCGAATAGTATAAACGAGGGTAACCTCGGAAATTTATATTATTAAGGAGAATGAATGACGTTTTTTAAATCAGGAGTTAAGAAGAGTAGATATACTCAGTTGGGTTTAGGGCTGGCTACTTTGTTTGTTACAAGTACCTTTTTGTTTGGTGGAGAATCGGTTCAGGCCGATAGTGTAGCGCGTGGAGATGACTATCCGCTTCACTACAAAAATGGTAGTGTTGAAATCGATCAGTGGCGGATGTATTCTCGCCAGTGTACCTCTTTTGCGGCCTTTCGTTTGAGTAGTGTAAATGGCTTTGAGATTCCTCCTGCCTACGGAAATGCGAATGAATGGGGACATCGTGCAAGGCGAGAAGGCTACCGTGTGGATACTAAGCCAGAAGTTGGGGCTATTGCTTGGTCGACAGAAGGATATTATGGGCACGTGGCCTGGGTATCAAATGTATCAGGGGATACGATTGAAATCGAAGAGTATAACTATGGGGTTCGAGAAAAGTATAACCGTCGAAAAGTCAAGGCTAGTTCGATGACGGGTTTTATTCATTTCAAGGATTTATCCGCTAGCCATGGTGCGAGTGAGGGTGCTCGTAGCTCAGAGCTTCCGTCCAGTGGGACAATAGTGTTCACGGGGAAATTGCCAATTATGGACCAGCCAGCAAGCACAGGACAAGTTATTGACTACTATTATGCTGGTGAGAGTGTGAGTTATGATCAAGTTCTTGAAAAGGATGGTTATAAGTGGCTCGGTTATTTGTCTTATAGCGGTTCTAGAAGATATGTGCAGTATGCAGAGCTAAGCAATACAGAAAAAGGCTGGAAAAAAGAAGGAGGGAGTTGGAATTACCGTGAGAACGGGAAACTCGCAACTGGTTGGAAGAAAATAAATGGCAGTTGGTATCACTTTAAAGACAATGGAACCATGTCAACAGGTTGGGTGAAGGATGGTTTGCATTGGTACTATCTAAAGGCATCAGGGGAGATGCAGACAGGATGGCTAAAGGAAAATGGAACATGGTATTATTTGGAGAGTTCAGGGGCTATGAAGTCTAGCCAGTGGTTCCAAGTAGGAGGAAAGTATTACTACGTCAATGCTTCAGGGGCTTTAGCAGTGAATACCACTGTGGATGGCTATCGAGTGGATAGTAACGGAGCTAGAATCTAGAAAGAATATAAAAAAGAGGGCTTCACTACCATTTGCCTATTCTTTCCGATGGTATTTTTCCCTGCTTTCCTTTATAATGGGTGTATGGACAAGAAAAAATTATTATTAATTGATGGATCTTCAGTTGCTTTTCGAGCTTTTTTTGCGCTCTATCAGCAGTTGGATCGTTTTAAAAATGCTAATGGCCTTCATACCAATGCAATCTATGGCTTTCAACTCATGTTGAATCACGTCTTGGAGCGTGTTGAGCCCAGTCATGTTTTGGTAGCTTTTGATGCAGGTAAGACGACTTTCCGTACAGAGATGTATGCAGACTACAAGGGTGGTCGTGCTAAAACTCCAGATGAGTTTCGTGAGCAATTTCCCTTCATTCGTGAGTTGCTAGATCATCTTGGGATTCGCCACTATGAGTTGGCCCAGTATGAAGCAGATGATATCATCGGGACCCTAGGTCGCTTGGCTGAGAAGGATTCTTTTGAAGTGACTATTGTCAGCGGAGACAAGGACTTGATCCAGTTGACGGATGAGCATACGGTGGTCGAGATTTCCAAGAAAGGTGTGGCTGAGTTTGAGGCCTTTACGCCAGACTATCTCATGGAAAAGATGGGCCTCACACCAGCTCAGTTCATTGATCTTAAGGCTCTTATGGGGGATAAGTCTGATAATATCCCTGGTGTCACTAAGATCGGTGAAAAGACGGGTATCAAGCTCTTGCTAGAACACGGTTCGTTAGAGGGTATTTATGAAAATATCGATGGGATGAAGGCTTCTAAGATGAAGGAAAATCTCATCAATGACAAGGAACAAGCCTTCCTGTCTAAAACCTTGGCGACCATTGAGACTCAGGCACCGATTGAGATTGGCCTTGATGATTTGCTTTATAGTGGACCAGATGTGGAAAATCTCGGGAAATTCTACGATGAGATGGGCTTCAAACAGCTCAAGCAAGCTTTAAATGTGTCATCAACGGATGCGCCTGAAAGTTTGGATTTCACTATCGTTGACCAAGTCAGTCAAGACATGCTGAGCGCCAACTCTATCTTCCACTTTGAGCTTTTTGGTGAGAATTACCATACAGATGACTTGGTTGGTTTTGCCTGGTCCTGTGGGGATAAACTTTACGCTACAGACAAACTTGAGCTCTTGCAGGAGCCGATTCTCAAGAATTTTCTAGAAAAAACACCTCTGAAAGTGTATGACTTTAAGAAAGCGAAGGTTCTTTTAAATCGTTTGGGCTTGAATTTGCAGGCCCCTGCTTTTGACAGTCGTTTGGCCAAATACCTCCTCTCTACTGTCGAGAACAATGAAATTTCAACCATTGCGAATCTCTATGGCCAGACTTATTTGGCTGATGATGAGACCTTCTACGGTAAGGGGGTCAAGAAAGCTATCCCTGAGAGAGAGAAATTCTTGGAGCACTTGACTCGCAAGGTTGCTGTATTGGTTGAGACGGAGCCTGTTTTGCTTGAAAAACTCAGTGAACACGGGCAGTTAGATCTTCTCTATGACATGGAGCAACCTCTGGCTTTTGTCCTTGCCAAGATGGAAATTGCTGGAATCAAGGTTAAAAAAGAAACCCTACTTGAGATGCAAGCTGAAAATGAGATTGTCATTGAGCGACTCACCCAAGAGATTTATGAGCTGGCTGGTGAGGAATTTAATATCAACTCACCTAAACAGTTGGGCGTACTTCTCTTTGAAAAACTGGGACTTCCTCTAGAATACACCAAGAAAACCAAGACAGGTTACTCGACAGCAGTGGATGTGCTGGAGCGTCTGGCTCCTATTGCACCGATTGTCAAAAAAATTCTAGACTACCGTCAGATTGCTAAGATTCAATCGACTTACGTGGTTGGCTTGCAGGATTGGATTTTAGATGATGGCAAGATCCACACGCGCTATGTGCAAGATTTGACTCAGACTGGGCGTTTGTCTAGTGTAGATCCAAACTTGCAAAATATCCCTGTTCGCTTGGAACAAGGTCGCCTCATTCGTAAGGCTTTTGTGCCAGAGTGGGAGGATAGTGTCCTTCTTAGCTCCGACTATTCACAGATTGAGTTGCGCGTTTTGGCGCATATCTCTAAGGATGAGCACTTAATCAAGGCCTTCCAAGAGGGAGCAGATATCCATACTTCGACAGCTATGCGTGTCTTTGAAATTGAACGTCCTGAGGATGTGACGCCAAACGACCGTCGCAATGCCAAGGCTGTCAACTTTGGAGTGGTTTACGGGATTTCAGATTTTGGTTTGGCGAACAATCTTGGTATTAGTCGTAAGAAGGCCAAAGCCTACATTGATACCTACTTTGAGCGTTTTCCTGGGATTAAAAACTATATGGAAGAAGTGGTACGTGAAGCGCGTGACAAGGGATATGTAGAGACCCTCTTCAAGCGTCGTCGAGAGCTACCAGATATAAATTCGCGCAACTTTAACATTCGTGGTTTTGCAGAGCGAACTGCCATTAACTCCCCTATTCAGGGTTCGGCAGCAGATATTCTCAAAATTGCTATGATTCAGCTAGACAAAGCTCTGGTTGAGGGTGGTTATCAGACCAAGATGCTCTTGCAAGTGCATGATGAAATCGTCCTTGAGGTTCCGAAATCAGAACTAGCAGCTGTCAAAGTACTAGTGAAACAAACCATGGAAGAAGCCATCCAGCTTAGTGTCCCACTCATTGCTGATGAGAATGAAGGGGCAACCTGGTACGAGGCTAAATAAGAAAGCTATGATAGAGTTTGAAGCATTTGTCTTCAAACTCTTTTTCATAGTTTTCTGTAAGCAGTTTCCTTGACTTTTCCTTGCATTTGCGTTACTATATTCCATATAAGATATGGGAGTCTGTGTACAGTCTGAGAGGAAGTGTTAAACTTCGACCGCACCTGATCTGGGTAATGCCAGCGTAGGGAACGATACTTAGCCGAATTCTGCACCTTTTCCATATATGGCAAAGGTTTTTCTTTTTGTTCAAAAGGAAAGCCGAGAAGAGGAGGATTTTATGAAAGCAAGCATTGCCTTGCAAGTCTTGCCCCTATCACAGGGGATTGATCGAATTGCTATTATCGATCAAGTGATTGCTTATCTGCAAGCTCAGTCCGTGACTATGGTGGTGACACCCTTTGAAACGGTCTTGGAAGGGGAGTTGGATGAGCTCATGCGCATTCTCAAAGAAGCGCTTGAAGTGGCCGGGCAGGAGGCAGATAATGTCTTTGCCAATGTCAAAATAAATGTAGGAGAGATTTTAAGTATTGATGACAAACTTGAAAAGTATACTGAGACGACACATTAGTCTATTGGGTTTTCTAGGAGTCTTGTCAATCTGGCAGTTAGCGGGCATATTCAAACTTTTACCCAAGTTTATCCTGCCAACTCCTCTTGAGATTCTCCAGTCCTTTGTTCGTGACAGAGAATTTCTCTGGTACCATAGCTGGGCGACCTTGAGAGTGGCTTTACTAGGTCTAGTTCTAGGAGTCTTGATTGCCTGTCTTATGGCGGTGCTCATGGATAGTCTGACTTGGCTCAATGACTTGATTTATCCTATGATGGTGGTTGTTCAGACCATTCCGACCATTGCCATAGCGCCTATCTTGGTCTTGTGGCTAGGCTATGGGATTTTGCCCAAGATTGTCTTGATTATCCTGACGACAACCTTCCCTATCATCGTCAGTATTTTGGACGGTTTTAGGCACTGTGACAAGGATATGCTGACCTTGTTTAGTCTGATGCGAGCAAACCCTTGGCAAATCCTGTGGCATTTTAAAATCCCAGTCAGTCTGCCTTACTTTTATGCAGGTCTGAGGGTCAGTGTCTCCTATGCCTTTATCACAACAGTGGTATCTGAGTGGTTGGGAGGCTTTGAAGGACTAGGTGTCTACATGATTCAGTCAAAGAAACTGTTTCAGTATGACACCATGTTTGCCATTATTATTCTGGTGTCGCTTATCAGCCTTCTCGGTATGAAGTTGGTCGATATCAGTGAAAAATATGTGATCAAATGGAAACGTACTTAAATAGAGCGTTTTAGAAAAAGAAAAGAGGAAATGAAAATGAAGAAAACATGGAAAGTGTTTTTAACGATTGTAACAGCTCTTGTAGCTGTCGTACTTGTGGCTTGTGGTCAAGGGACTGCTTCTAAGGACAACAAAGAAGCAGAACTCAAGAAAATTGACTTTATCCTAGACTGGACACCAAATACCAACCACACAGGGCTTTATGTTGCCAAGGAAAAAGGTTATTTCAAAGAAGCTGGAGTGGATGTTGACTTGAAATTGCCACCAGAAGAAAGTTCTTCTGACCTAGTGATCAATGGCAAGGCACCATTTGCTATCTATTTCCAAGACTACATGGCTAAGAAATTGGAAAAAGGGGCAGGGATTACTGCCGTTGCCGCTATCGTTGAGCACAATACATCTGGAATCATCTCACGTAAATCTGACAATGTCACCAGTCCAAAAGACTTGGTTGGGAAGAAATACGGAACTTGGAATGACCCGACTGAGCTTGCTATGTTGAAAACCTTGGTGGAATCTCAAGGCGGAGACTTTGAGAAGGTCGAAAAAGTACCAAACAACGATTCAAACTCGATCACACCGATTGCCAACGGTGTCTTTGACACTGCTTGGATCTACTACGGTTGGGACGGTATTCTTGCCAAATCTCAAGGTGTAGACGCCAACTTCATGTACTTGAAAGACTACGTTAAAGAGTTTGACTACTATTCACCAGTTATCATCGCAAACAACGACTATTTGAAAGACAATAAAGAAGAAGCTCGTAAAGTCATCCAAGCCATCAAAAAAGGCTACCAATACGCTATGGAACACCCAGAAGAAGCTGCAGATATCCTCATCAAGAATGCCCCCGAACTTAAGGAAAAACGCGACTTTGTCATCGAATCTCAAAAATACTTGTCAAAAGAATACGCAAGCGACAAGGAAAAATGGGGACAATTTGACGCAGAACGCTGGAATGCTTTCTACAAGTGGGATAAAGAAAATGGTATCCTCAAAGAAGACTTGACTGACAAAGGCTTCACCAATGAATTTGTGAAATAATGACAGAAATTAGACTAGAACACGTCAGCTATGCCTATGGCGATGAAAAGATTTTAGAAGATATCAACCTGCAGGTGGCTTCGGGTGAAGTGGTTTCTATCCTAGGTCCAAGTGGTGTAGGCAAGACTACCCTCTTTAATCTAATCGCTGGAATTTTAGAAGTCCAGTCGGGAAGAATTGTCCTTGATGGAGAGGAGAATCCCAAGGGGCGCGTGAGTTATATGTTGCAAAAGGATCTCCTCTTGGAGCATAAGACAGTCCTTGGCAATATCATCCTGCCCCTCTTGATTCAAAAGGTGGATAAGGCGGAGGCCATTGCCCGAGCGGATGACATCCTTGCGACCTTTCAGCTGACTGCTATACGAGATAAGTATCCTCATGAACTCAGTGGTGGGATGCGTCAGCGTGTAGCCTTACTCCGCACCTACCTTTTCGGGCACAAGCTCTTTCTCTTGGACGAGGCTTTTAGTGCCTTGGATGAGATGACCAAGATGGAACTTCACGCTTGGTATCTGGCGATTCACAAACAGCTGGAGTTGACGACCTTGATCATCACCCACAGCATTGAGGAAGCCCTCAATCTAAGTGACCGTATCTATATCTTGAAAAATCGGCCTGGACAGATCGTCTCTGAAGTCAAACTAGATTGGTCTGAAGATGAGGACAAGGAAGTTCAAAAGATTGCCTACAAACGTCAAATCTTGGCAGAATTAGGCTTAGATAAGTAGAAAAATAGGGAGTTGGTGAAGATTATCCTTTACCAGCGCTCTTTTTCTTTTAAAAATGAGAAAATTTCGGTATAATAGTCAAAGATAGTCAAGGTTCAAAGAAGGAGTTTGATTTACTATGAGATTTAAAAATACATCAGATCATATCGAAGCCTATATCAAGGCAATTTTAGACCAAGCTGGTATCGTGGAATTGCAGCGGAGCCAGTTGGCAGATACCTTTCAGGTTGTGCCAAGTCAGATCAACTATGTCATTAAGACACGTTTTACTGAAAGCAGAGGTTACTTAGTTGAGAGTAAGCGTGGTGGCGGAGGCTACATTCGCATCGGACGGATTGAGTTTTCCAATCATCATGAGATGCTCCGCGATTTGCTTTACTCGATTGGTGAGCGAGTTAGTCAGGAGATTTATGAGGATATTCTCCAGCTTTTGGTGGAGCAGGACTTGATGACCAAGCAGGAGATGACCTTACTGACTTCTGTAGCAACAGATCGTGTTCTAGGGGAGGAATCCTCAGTTGTCCGTGCCAATATGCTCCGACAGCTATTACAAGAGGTAGATAGAAAAGAGAAGTAAGATGAATTATTCAAAAGCGTTGAATGAATGTATCGAAAGTGCCTACATGGTTGCGGGCCATTTTGGAGCTCGATATCTAGAGTCTTGGCATTTGTTAATTGCCATGTCCAATCACAGTTACAGTGTGGCAGGTGCGACTCTAAATGATTATCCTTATGAAATGGACCGTTTAGAAGAGGTTGCGTTAGAACTGACTGAAACGGACTATAGCCAAGACGAAACCTTTACGGAATTGCCTTTTTCCCATCGTTTGGAGGTTCTCTTTGCAGAAGCAGAGTATGTGGCCTCAGTGGTCCATACTAAGGTGCTAGGGACAGAGCATGTCCTCTATGCGATTTTGCATGATGGCAATGCCTTGGCAACTCGTATCTTGGAGAGAGCAGGCTTTTCTTATGAAGACCAGAAAGATCAGGTCAGAATTGCTGCTCTTCGTCGCAATCTAGAAGAGCGTGCTGGATGGACAAGAGAAGACCTTAAGGCATTGCGTCAGCGCCACCGTACCGTGGCAGATAAGCAAAATTCCATGGCCAATATGATGGGCATGCCTCAGAATCCAAGTGGCGGTCTAGAGGACTACACGCATGACCTGACAGAGCAAGCGCGCTCTGGCAAGTTAGAGCCAGTTATCGGTCGTGACAAGGAAATCTCACGTATGATTCAGATTTTGAGTCGGAAGACCAAGAACAATCCTGTCTTGGTTGGAGATGCTGGTGTCGGGAAAACAGCTCTGGCTCTTGGACTTGCCCAGCGTATTGCTAGTGGGGATGTACCTGCGGAAATGGGCAAGATGCGCGTTTTGGAGCTTGATTTGATGAATGTTGTTGCGGGAACACGTTTCCGTGGAGATTTTGAAGAACGCATGAACAACATTATCAAGGATATCGAGGAAGATGGTAAGGTAATCCTCTTTATCGATGAACTCCACACCATCATGGGTTCTGGAAGTGGTATTGACTCTACTCTGGATGCGGCCAATATCTTGAAGCCAGCCTTGGCTCGTGGAACTTTGAGAACGGTTGGTGCAACCACTCAGGAAGAATACCAAAAACACATCGAAAAAGACGCAGCTCTTTCTCGTCGTTTTGCCAAAGTGACCATTGAAGAGCCAAGTTTAGCTGACAGCATGACCATTTTGCAAGGTTTGAAGGCTACCTATGAGAAACACCACCGTGTGCAAATCACAGATGAAGCTGTCGAAACAGCTGTTAAGATGGCGCATCGTTACTTGACTAGTCGTCACTTGCCAGACTCTGCTATCGATCTATTGGATGAGGCGGCAGCAACAGTGCAAAACAAATCCAAGCATGTGAGAATGGACGAATCGGACTTGAGTCCAGCTGACAAGGCCTTGATGGATGGCAAGTGGAAACAAGCAGGCCAGCTAATCGCAAAAGAACAAGAATTGCCTGTCTATAAAGACTTGGTGACAGAATCCGATATTTTGACCACCTTGAGTCGCTTGTCAGGTATCCCAGTCCAAAAGCTGACGCAAACAGATGCTAAGAAGTACCTGAACTTGGAAGCAGAACTGCATAAACGCGTCATCGGACAAGATCAAGCTGTTTCAAGTATTAGCCGTGCCATTCGCCGTAATCAGTCAGGTATTCGTAGTCACAAGCGTCCGATTGGTTCCTTTATGTTCCTAGGGCCGACAGGAGTCGGTAAGACCGAATTGGCCAAGGCTCTGGCAGAAGTCCTCTTTGATGACGAATCAGCCCTTATTCGCTTTGATATGAGTGAGTATATGGAGAAATTTGCGGCTAGCCGTCTCAATGGAGCTCCTCCGGGTTATGTGGGCTACGAAGAAGGTGGGGAGTTGACTGAGAAGGTTCGCAACAAACCATACTCCGTTCTTCTATTTGACGAGGTAGAAAAGGCCCACCCAGATATCTTTAATGTTCTCTTGCAGGTTCTGGACGACGGCGTCTTGACAGATAGCAAGGGGCGCAAGGTTGATTTTTCAAATACCATTATCATCATGACGTCAAACCTTGGTGCGACGGCTCTTCGTGATGACAAGACGGTCGGCTTTGGGGCCAAGGACATTCGTTTTGACCAGGAAAATATGGAAAAACGAATCTTTGAAGAGTTGAAAAAAGCTTATCGACCAGAGTTTATCAACCGTATTGATGAAAAGTTGGTCTTCCATAGCTTAGATAGCGAACACATGCAGGAAATTGTCAAGATTATGGTGAAACCATTGATTGCTAGCCTCGCTGAGAAGGGCATCGACTTGAAACTGCAAGCTTCAGCGTTGAAGTTACTAGCAAGTCAAGGATATGATCCAGAAATGGGAGCTCGCCCACTTCGCAGAACCCTGCAAACAGAAGTGGAAGACAAGCTAGCAGAACTCCTTCTCAAGGGAGAACTAGTAGCAGGCAAGACCCTCAAGATAGGTGTTAAAGCTGGTCAATTAAAATTTGATATTGCTTAAAAATGGAGAGTCAGGAGCAATCCTGATTCTTTTTTTTGCTACTTTTTTATAAAAAATGATAAAAAACTATTGACAAAACAAAAATATAGTATATAATAAAAACATAGAAAATAAAAATATCAAAAATTATAAAAAGGTAAAACGTTTATGAAAAAGAAAACAGCAGTGGTATTTGGGACCTTTGCCCCTCTCCATCAAGGGCATATCGATCTGATTCAGCGAGCGAAGCGTCAGTGTGACCAGGTCTGGGTAGTCGTTTCAGGCTACGAGGGAGACCGAGGGGAGCAGGTAGGTTTAAGTCTTCAAAAACGATTTCGCTATATCCGAGAGGCTTTTTGTGATGACGAATTGACCTCTGTCTGCAAGCTGGATGAGACCAACCTTCCCCGTTACCCTATGGGCTGGCAGGAGTGGTTGGACCAGATGTTAGCAGAGATTTCCTATGATGAAAACCAGCAAGAACTGACTTTTTTTGTAGGAGAAGCAGACTACCAGCAAGAGCTAGCTAAACGTGGATTTGGCACCGTCTTGAAAGAAAGAAAGTTTGGTATCTCAGCGACTATGATTCGAGAAAATCCAAGCAAATATTGGAAATACATCGCTCAACCCTTCCGTCGTCAGTTTACCAAGAAAGTGTTGATTATGGGAAGTGCTAGCAATGGGAAGACCACTCTGGCCAAGGATTTGGCAAGGTATTACGATGCACCCGTTAGTCTGGAATACGCGCGTGAGTACCAGATCAAAAACAATGTCCGCGACGATGAATTGACTCCAAAGGATTACTACTATCTCCTGTTGGGACAGTATGACCAGACCTCCAAGTTAATCGATAGCAATGCCAATCGAGGTCTAGTGATAGCCGATACCAACTCCTTGGTAACCAAGGGTTACTATGACTATTATATGGAGACTGAGGACCAAGGGGACTTATCAGGAGAAACCTTTGACAATCTCTTTGTTTCAATCTTAGCTAAGGAAAAATGGGACTTGATTCTCTTTGTGCAGCCTGTCGGTTCCTATGTCAATGACGGATTTAGAGATATGACCATGGCAGAAGACCACATTCGCTACAGTTTTTCCCAGCATTTGGATCAGATGAGAGAGCGATATTTAACCACCATCCCACTAGTTTATCTAGCTGAGGATTATCTAGGTAATTATGAAGCAGCAAAAGTGGCTATCGATGCTATTTACCAAGCAGATTAGGAGAAAATTATGAAAACAGTAACTAAAAAAATCACACAATTTATCGAAAACTTTAACAATGTCCATGCCGAAGCCCGTAAGATTGGTTTTGCAGGAATCATGCGCTTGCTATGGAAAGATCTCTTTGTAGGCCGTAGCCTTTTCCAGTGGTTGTATCTCATCGCCTTGTCGAGTGTTCCCTTGATCTTGGAATTCACTCAAAATACGGAAAGCCATGACTGGTTGAGCTTGTTTGCATCCTGGACTGGGATTGTCTGTGTTATCTTGGTAGCAGAAGGGCGTGCAAGCAACTATCTCTTTGGGGCTATTAACTCGGCTATCTACTTGATCTTGGCCATGAATGCGACTTTTTATGGTGAAGTTTTAACGACTGTTTACTTCTTTGTCATGCAGCCGATTGGTCTCTATGCTTGGTTGTCCAATCGTATCAACGACCAAGGGAAACCAGAAGAATCCCACTTTGAAGCTAAGAAATTATCTGTTCTTGACTGGCTCAAGTACTTGGCCTTGACTGCTATTATCTGGATTGGTATGGGCTTGGCTTACCAAAGTATCAATAGCGCTCGCCCTTTCCGTGATAGTGTTACAGATGCGACTAATGGTGTTGGTCAGCTCTTGATGACACGTCTCTACCGTGAGCAATGGATTTTCTGGATTGCAACCAATCTCTTTAGTATTTATCTCTGGTGGGGTGAAAATATCCACATTCAAGGGATGTACTGGGTTTACACACTCAATAGTCTAGTGGGTTGGTACCAATGGACTAAGGCAGTTCGAAAGGAGGCATAAGATGGCAGACATAAAGATTCCAGAAGGAATGACGGAAAAAGAATATTATGAAATCCATGCCAGTCAGGAGGAGTTTTTAGACTGGTACTACAAGCAGGAACTCCCTCAATATGAAAAACCAAGTGTGACAGTGGATATGGTAGCCTACTGCTTTGTCGAAGGAAAGATCAAGCTTCTGCTGATTCGTCGCAAGGCCCACCCTTATCAGAACTGTTTAGCCTTAGTCGGAGGCTTTATGGACAAGGGAGAAGATGCTGCACATGCCTGTCAGCGCGAGGTGAGAGAAGAAGTCAATCTCAATCTACCTTTGGAGAAAATCGAGCAATTGATGACGGTATCGACCCCCGGTCGTGACCCCCGGGGCTGGACAGTGACCATTGCCCACTTAGTGTACCTACCTAGTCGTGCCTTAGACCTCGTTCAGGCAGGTGACGATGCCAAGGATGTGGTTTTTGTAGATGTCGATTTTCAGACAGGCAAATGCTACCTTGAGGGAGTGGAGCTGGACGAGCAAGCCTTCGCCTTTGACCATTATGCCATTATTCAAGAGTCCATCAAACGTATCCAAGGCCGTCTCGATTGGAATCCGACCTTCCTTTATCTGCTGGAGGAGGAGTTCACTGTCTACGAGGGGACTGAACTGGTCAATCTCATCAACCCCGGTCGCCCAATCGTCAGCAATAACTTTCTCGTAAAATACGGCGAATATGTAGAAGAAGTCGGACTCAAACGAGTACCCAAAAAGAAACCAAGAAAAACCTATCGATTGAAATAAAAAGTGAGGTCGGGACAAAGTTCCCGACCTCTTTATTTATCATCATTTTTTATGAATGGCTATCTTTCTTAGGATTACTCAATATGTGAGTAAAGAAGTCTTTGTATCGATACTTGAGATAGTTCTCATGCAAAAATAACAAGGCGATGTAGACAATCATAAAGATTGTAGTCAGATAGAAGACATCAAATGCAGTTCGCGCATAGTAAGTGGCTGATTGATAAGAGGCAATAGCTCCCAAAATCAACCAAGGAAGATACTTGTAATACTTATTTAGCATAAGAGCATACCTCCTATATTCTATTTCAATGTTATTATATTCCTTTATCTAATGCAATGCAAGCGATTACACAAAGATGATGTAAAAATAGGACTCTAATTTTAAAAATTTTCTAGTTTTTCGTTTCAATTACGAATAGAGATAGTAGAGAGAATAATTTTTAACATAGTTTCTCTAAATAGTTGACAGATTCAAAGTCTAATGTTACAATTATATTACAAAAAGATTTCTTAACGTTTCAAAAATGTTACAAAGGAGTAGAAAAATGAAAAAGAAAACCTATATCAAATTGATGGCAGCGACTGTATTGGCTTCTACCTTGCTACTGGGAGCTTGTGGAAATAAAAACGAAACCACTCAAACCAGCAGCTCTGCAAAGACAAGCCAATCATCAAGTTCCAAAGCAGCATCTTCTAGCAAAGAAAGCAAGACACAAAAATCTTCAAGCTCAGCTTCATCTGAAAAGGCTCAGGCATCTTCTGGTCAGTCTTCTACAACGGCAGATCAGTCACAAGCGAAACCAGCACCTGAATCAAGACAAGAACAAGCAGCTCCTAGTCAACAAGCCCCATCTCAGGCACCTTCAACTCAGCAAGGTTCTCAAGCCCAGTCTAACCAGTCAGGCTATGATCCAACAACTGACCGCCAACTTCAAGACAAGCAAGCAGAACACAACAAACGCTACAAGGGTGTTTTAACCATGGTCGATGGTGATTTCTCAGCAGCTGCAGGCAACTGGAAGGGAGCAAACGGCGAAACTATTACGGTTTCATCAGGGGGCCAATTTACAGTAGAAACTGCAGATGGAAAGAAAGAAAACTATTCTATCAGAGGCTACTCTTACACCCTTGATGATGGTAAGTATAATGCCAAAATCGGTGGCGGAAAAATCATTCAAATTACAACAGGTGCGGATGGTAAAGTTTCGAGCGTTGCCTTGATTCAATAATAGTATCTAGGTTTTCCTAGGAACTAAAAAACCGTAAACTCAAGCGAGTTACGGTTTTTTGTATATTATGCTTTGTCTAATTGCAAGAGAGTTTCAATCTCTGCTAGGGTGTTAGCTTGTGAAATGGCTCCACGAAGTTTGGCAGCGCCAGATGTTCCCCGGAGATAGTGAGGAGCGAGGCCGCGGAATTCACGAACGGCTACGTTTTCTCCTTTGAGGTTAATCAAGCGTTTCAAGTGCTCGTAGGCGATTTTCATCTTGTCTTCAAATGTCAAGTCAGGGAGAATTTCTCCTGTTTCAAAGTAGTGGTTGATTTGATTGAAGAGGTAGGGATTTCCCATGGCTGCGCGACCAATCATGACAGCGTCAGCCCCGACTTCTTCGATACGCTGTTTGGCTTCTTGGACCGTACGGATGTCACCATTTGCGATAAATGGAATCTTGGTCAAAGCTTGAGCAACCTTGTGAAGAGTCTCAAGGTCTGCGTGACCTGTGTACATTTGTTCACGGGTACGGCCATGCATAGCGAGGGCAGAGACACCTGCAGCCTCTGCAGCGAGGGCATTCTCCACGGCTAGGGATGGATCAGACCAGCCTGTACGCATTTTGACAGTGAGGGGGATATCAAGGACAGATTGGACCTTGTTGATAATAGAGTAGATCTTGTCTGGGTCCTTGAGCCACATAGCGCCAGCCTCGTTCTTCACGATTTTGTTAACTGGGCAGCCCATGTTGATATCGACGATATCGGTCTTGGTGTTTTCTTGGATGAATTCTGCTGCGCGAGCGAGACTGTCTTCATCACTACCAAAAAGTTGGATAGAAACCGGATTTTCGCCTTCATCGATATGAAGCATGTGCAGGGTTTTTTCGTTGTTGTATTGGATTCCCTTGTCAGAGACCATTTCCATGACAACGAGTCCAGCTCCGAGCTCTTTTGCGATGGTACGAAAGGCTGAGTTGGTGACGCCAGCCATGGGTGCTAAAACGGTACGATTGGGAATCTCAACATTGCCAATCATAAAAGGTGTATTAAGATTTGTCACGAATGAGTTCCTCCAGGTCGTTTTCATCAAAGTTATAAGTTGTTTGGCAGAATTGACAAGTGATTTCTGCCCCGTGGTCTTCCTCTTTCATTTCCTCAAGATCTGAATTTGGAAGGCTGGCAAGAGCGTTCATAAAACGGTCTTTGCTGCAGTCACATTGGAAGCGGATTTCTTCTTCAGATAGGCGTTTGTAAGATTCGTCACCGTAGATAGCCTTGAGAAGAGCTTCGATATGGTCATCGCTTTCCAGAAGTGTTGAGATAGCTGGCATTTCTTGGATGCGTTTTTCAAAGTGAGCAATCTCTTCTTCCTTGGCCCCTGGCAATGCTTGGAGAAGGAAACCTCCGGCAACTTCGACCTTGTCGTCTTTGTCTAAAAGAACATTGAGGCCGACTGCTGAAGGAGTTTGTTGGCTTTCTGTCAGGTAGTAGGCTAAGTCTTCACCGATTTCCCCAGAGATGAGGGGAGTCATGGAGTTGTAGGGATTTCCAGTACCGTAGTCTGTGATAACGAGAAATTGGCCATTGCCGACAAAAGGTCCGACAAGGACTTCACCAGTTGCAGTCTTTTTGATGTCAACACCTGGATTTTGAACGTAGCCTTTGACGTTTCCCTTGGTATCTGCAACCGTGATGATGGCACCAAGAGAGCTGGTTCCAAGAACTTTAACAGTTAGTTTGGTATTTCCTTTTTCATTGGCTGCGAGAATTTGGCTAGCGATAAGGGTACGGCCAAGTGCAACAGTTGAACTGGCTTGGGTTTGATGTTTTTCTTGAGCAGTGCGGACGGTTTCAGTGCTATCAAGGACAAAAGCACGAAAGGCTCCGCTTTCTGATATTGTTTTAATAATTTTATCCATAACTACTATTTTAGCATAAAAATGCCCAAAGGGGGAGTCGTGTGTTTGCTGTTTCTTAGGAATAATGAAGAGGAAATCAGCTTTAAAATAAAATGAGAAACAGAATATTTCAGCATTTGAAAGATTTATGCTATGCTTGTAGGAGAAAATGAAAGGGGTAACAAATGTATTTAGGTGATTTGATGGAAAAAGCAGAATCTGGTCAATTTTTAGTCCTTTCCTTTCTATTACAAGATTCGCAGACAACAGTCAAGAAAGCCATGGAAGAAACAGGTTTTTCAAAAGCAACCTTAACCAAGTACATTTCTCTGATTAACGAAAATGCCTGGGAAAGAGGACTAGAGCTGACCATCCACTTGGAAGATGAAAATCTGCGTTTGTCGATGGGTGCAGCTACCAAGGGGAGAGAGATTCGGAGCTTGTTTCTAGACAATGCCATTAAGTACCAAATTTTGGTTTACCTTCTCTATCACCAACAGTTTCTAGCTCATCAGTTGGCTCAAGAATTGATGATTAGCGAGGCCACGCTTGGTCGCCACTTAGCTAGTCTAAATCAGATTTTGTCAGAGTTTGACTTATCCATCCAAAATGGCCGTTGGCGAGGTCCGGAGCATCAGATTCGCTATTTCTATTTCTGTCTTTTCCGCAAGATTTGGTCCAGTCAGGAGTGGGAAGGTCACATGCAGAAAGCTGAGAGAAAACAAGAGATTGCCAGCTTAGAAGAAATCTGCGGTGCTAGCTTGTCTTCAGGTCAGAAATTGGACTTGGTTCTCTGGACTCACATCAGTCAACAGCGCCTTCGGGTCAATGCCTGTCAGTTTCAAGTCATAGAAGAAAAAATGCGGGGATATTTTGACAATATTTTCTACCTTCGTTTACTGAGAAAGGCTCCGTCCTTTTTTGCTGGGCAACACATCCCTCTAGGAACTGAGGATGGTGAGATGATGATATTCTTTTCATTTCTCCTTTCCCATCGTATCTTGCCCCTTCATACTATGGAGTATATCCTTGGTTTTGGAGGGCAGTTAGCCGATTTGCTGACGCAATTGATTCAAGAGATGAAGAAGGAGGAGCTGCTGGGGGACTACACAGAGGACCATGTCACCTATGAACTGAGTCAGCTTTGTGGTCAAGTTTATCTCTACAAAGGCTATATCTTGCAAGATCGATACAAGTATCAGATAGAGCATCGCCACCCTTATTTGCTGATGGAGCATGACTTTCGAGATATTGCTCAGAAAATTTTCGCCTCCTTGCCAGTCTTTCATCAGGGGACGGATCTGGATAAGAAAATCCTTTGGGAATGGCTCCAGTTGATAGAGTATATGGCAGAAAATGGTAGCCAACATATGAGGATTGGTCTGGATTTGACATCTGGTTTCCTTGTCTTTTCTAGGATGGCTGCCCTTTTGAAACGGTATTTGGAATACAATCGTTTCATTACTATTGAAGCCTATGATCCCAGTCGACATTATGATTTGCTGATTACCAACAACCCGATTCATAAGAAGGAGCAGACTCCTGTTTATTATTTAAAAAATGATTTAGATATGGAGGATTTGGCGAAGATTCGTCAGATGCTCTTTGCCTAAAAGACCTGAATTTTCAGGTCTTTTTTGTGAAATTCGCACAATCTCCTCACATTTTTTTAAAATTTAAAAAAAATTGATGAACAAGAAAGCGCTTTATTTTGTATACTAGTTACTGTAAAGAGGGATCCCCTCAAGATTTTATCAGGAGGACAGCACATGTCACAAGAAAAATACATCATGGCCATTGACCAAGGAACGACCAGTTCTCGTGCCATCATTTTTAACAAAAAAGGAGAAAAGGTCAGCTCTAGTCAAAAAGAATTCACTCAGATTTTTCCTCAAGCAGGTTGGGTTGAGCACAATGCCAATGAAATTTGGAACTCTGTTCAGTCAGTTATCGCGGGTGCTTTCATCGAAAGTGGTGTGAAACCAAGTCAAATCGAAGCAATCGGGATTACCAACCAGCGCGAAACAACTGTCGTCTGGGATAAGAAAACAGGCCTCCCTATCTATAATGCTATCGTTTGGCAATCACGCCAGACAGCTCCTCTGGCTGAGCAACTAAAAAGCCAAGGTTATGTGGAAAAATTCCATGAAAAGACTGGTTTGATTATTGATGCTTATTTCTCAGCGACCAAGGTTCGTTGGATATTGGACCATGTAGAAGGCGCTCAAGAGAGAGCAGAAAAAGGAGAATTGCTCTTTGGGACCATTGATACTTGGTTAGTTTGGAAATTGACTGACGGTGCGTCTCACGTGACGGACTACTCAAATGCGGCTCGTACCATGCTCTATAACATTAAAGAACTCAAATGGGATGATGAGATTTTAGAAATCCTCAACATTCCGAAGGCTATGCTTCCAGAAGTTCGTTCTAACTCTGAAATCTACGGCAAGACTGCTCCATTCCATTTCTACGGTGGGGAAGTGCCAATTTCAGGTATGGCTGGTGACCAACAGGCAGCCCTCTTTGGACAGTTGGCCTTTGAACCTGGTATGGTTAAGAATACTTATGGAACAGGTTCTTTCATCATTATGAACACTGGTGAAGAAATGCAGTTGTCTGAAAATAACCTCTTGACAACCATTGGTTATGGAATCAACGGCAAGGTTTACTATGCCTTGGAAGGTTCTATCTTCATCGCAGGAAGTGCCATTCAGTGGCTTCGTGATGGACTTCGCATGGTTGAAAATTCACCAGAGTCTGAAAAATATGCTCTCAATTCTCACAACAATGACGAAGTTTATGTCGTACCTGCCTTTACAGGTCTAGGTGCTCCATATTGGAACCAAAATGCTCGTGGTTCGGTCTTTGGCTTAACTCGTGGAACAAGCAAAGAAGACTTTATCAAGGCAACCTTGCAATCTATCGCTTATCAAGTACGTGACATCATTGACACCATGCAAGTGGATGCGCAGACAGCTATCCAGGTCTTGAAGGTGGATGGTGGTGCAGCCATGAACAACTTCCTCATGCAGTTCCAGGCTGACATTTTGGGAATCGATATTGCCCGTGCTAAAAACTTGGAAACAACTGCCCTAGGTGCAGCCTTCCTGGCAGGATTGTCAGTGGGTTACTGGAAGGACTTGGATGAGTTGAAACTCTTGAATGAGACAGGAGAACTCTTCGAACCATCGATGAACGAATCTCGTAAGGAACAACTTTATAAGGGCTGGAAGAAGGCTGTGAAAGCAACGCAAGTCTTTGCGGAAATCGATGACTAATACTGGAAGAATAAAGCGACTCAGTTAGAAAGTGTGTAAATATGGAATTTTCAAAGAAAACACGTGAATTATCAATTCAAAAAATGCAGGAACGTACCTTGGATCTCTTGATTATTGGTGGGGGGATTACAGGAGCTGGTGTAGCCTTGCAGGCGGCAGCTAGTGGTCTTGACACTGGTTTGATTGAAATGCAGGACTTCGCAGAAGGAACATCTAGCCGTTCAACAAAATTGGTCCACGGAGGTCTGCGTTACCTCAAACAATTCGACGTGGAAGTAGTGTCAGATACAGTTTCTGAACGTGCAGTAGTCCAACAAATCGCTCCACACATTCCAAAACCAGATCCAATGCTCTTGCCAGTTTACGATGAGGATGGAGCGACCTTTAGCCTTTTCCGTCTCAAAGTAGCCATGGACTTGTACGACCTATTGGCAGGTGTTAGCAACACGCCAGCTGCTAACAAGGTCTTGAGTAAGGAAGAAGTCTTGGAACGCCAGCCAAACTTGAAGAAAGAAGGCTTGGTAGGAGGTGGGGTTTATCTTGACTTCCGTAATAACGATGCGCGTCTCGTGATTGAAAACATCAAACGTGCCAACCAAGACGGTGCTCTCATTGCCAACCATGTGAAGGCAGAAGGCTTCCTCTTTGACAAAAGTTGCAAGATTACAGGTGTTGTAGCTCGTGATTTGTTGACAGACCAAGTCTTTGAAATCAAGGCCCGTCTGGTGATTAACACAACAGGTCCTTGGAGCGATAAGGTACGTAATTTGTCAAATAAGGGAACCCAATTCTCACAAATGCGTCCAACTAAGGGAGTTCACTTGGTAGTGGATTCAAGCAAGATCAAGGTTTCACAGCCAGTTTACTTTGATACAGGTTTGGGTGATGGGCGCATGGTCTTTGTTCTCCCACGTGAAAACAAGACTTACTTTGGTACAACGGATACAGACTACACAGGCGATTTGGAACATCCAAAAGTGACGCAGGAAGATGTAGATTATCTACTTGGTATTGTCAACAACCGCTTCCCAGAAGCCAATATCACCATTGATGATATCGAAAGCAGCTGGGCTGGTCTTCGTCCATTGATTGCTGGAAACAGTGCCTCTGACTATAATGGCGGAAATAACGGAACCATTAGCGATGAGAGCTTCAATAGCTTGATTGCGACTGTCGAGGCTTATCTATCGAAAGAAAAAACGCGTGAAGATGTTGAGTCTGCTGTCAGCAAGCTTGAAAGCAGCACATCTGAGAAACATTTGGACCCATCTGCAGTTTCTCGTGGTTCGAGCTTGGATCGTGATGATAATGGTCTTTTAACCCTTGCTGGTGGTAAAATCACAGACTACCGTAAGATGGCTGAAGGAGCTATGGAGCGAGTGGTTGACATCCTCAAAGCCGAATTTGACCGTAGTTTTAAACTCATCAACTCGAAGACTTACCCTGTTTCAGGTGGAGAATTGAACCCAGCAAATGTGGACTCAGAAATTGAAGCCTTTGCGCAACTTGGAGTTTCACGTGGTTTGGATAGCAAGGAAGCTCACTATCTAGCAAATCTTTACGGTTCAAATGCACCGAAGGTCTTTGCCCTTGCTCACAGCTTGGAACAAGCGCCAGGACTCAGCTTGGCAGATACCTTGTCCCTTCACTATGCAATGCGCAATGAGTTGGCTCTAAGCCCAGTTGACTTCCTCCTTCGCCGTACCAACCACATGCTCTTTATGCGTGATAGTTTGGATAGCATTGTGGAGCCTGTTCTGGATGAAATGGGACGATTCTATGATTGGACAGAAGAAGAAAAAGCAGCCTACCGTGCGGATGTTGAAGCAGCACTTGCTCAAAATGATTTGGCAGAACTAAAAAATTAAAAAAGGAAAAGAGGTGGAGGGCAGCATTCCTTGTCGCCCACCCCTTCTTTTAAATGGAGACAAAGACATGATGAAAGAATTATTTGGAGAATTTTTGGGGACTTTAATCCTTATCCTCCTAGGAAATGGAGTTGTAGCAGGTGTGGTTCTTCCCAAAACCAAGAGCAACAATTCAGGATGGATTGTGATTACTATGGGATGGGGAATTGCTGTAGCCGTTGCGGCCTTTGTATCTGGCACGCTCAGCCCAGCCCACCTAAATCCAGCTGTGACGTTTGCGATGGCCTTAAAAGGAACGCTCTCTTGGACTTCTGTTTTCCCTTATATTCTAGCCCAATTCGCAGGAGCGATGGTGGCTCAGATTTTGGTTTGGTTGCAATTCAAACCGCATTATGAGGCAGAAGAAAATGCAGGCAATATCCTAGCGACCTTTAGTACTGGACCAGCCATCAAGAACACAGTATCCAACTTGATCAGCGAAATCCTTGGAACCTTTGTTTTGCTCTTGACAATCTTTGCCTTGGGACTCTATGACCTTCAAGCCGGTTTAGGGACCTTTGTAGTAGGAACGTTGATTGTTGGTATCGGCCTTTCACTAGGTGGGACAACGGGTTATGCCTTGAACCCAGCCCGTGACCTTGGACCTCGTATCATGCACAGCATATTGCCAATTCCAAACAAGGGAGATGGAGACTGGTATTATGCTTGGATTCCTGTTGTAGGACCTATTGTTGGTGCGGCCCTAGCAGTTCTCGTATTTTCACTTTTCTAAGATAAAAGAGTGATTGGCAACAGAGTTTGAGATGGAAATCTCAGGCTCTTTTTTGATGGCCAAAACATTAATATTTTAATTTATCTTAAAATAAGCTAAAACCAATTTTTAAGTTATGGTAAACAGTTGAAAAAAAGGTTGATAAAGTGGTAAAATGTTAGGAAGATAAGATGCTAACAATACATACTGATAGTTAATAGAAACAATATATTAATGGATAGCTTATGAAAAGACAACGAAATTTACATGTATTCTTAGGCCGGACGGCTCTATATTTTGTAATCTTGCTTGGTTTGCTTTATTTTTTTAGTTACCTTGGTCAGAGCCAAGGCACCTTTATTTATAATGAGTTCTAGTTTAAAGGAGAAGAGGAACAGTGTCTAATAAACCGATAAAAGATATGATTGAAACGATTGAGCACTTTGCTCAAACGCAACCAACATATCCTGTCTACAATGTTTTAGGTCAAGAACATACTTATGGTGATCTGAAGGCTGATTCGGATAGTTTGGCTGCAGCTATCGACCAACTAGGCTTGCCTGAGAAATCTCCAGTCGTCGTTTTTGGCGGACAGGAATATGAGATGCTGGCTACCTTTGTTGCGCTGACTAAGTCAGGTCATGCCTATATTCCCATCGATAGCCATTCAGCCTTAGAACGAGTAGCTGCTATCGTAGAAGTAGCAGAACCAAGCTTGATTATTGCTATCTCAGATTTTCCATTAGAGCAAACTAGCACACCGATGCTGAATTTAGAGCAAGTCCATGAAGCTTTTGCTCAAGCTTCTAGCTACGAGATGACCCATCCAGTCAAGGGGGATGACAACTACTACATCATCTTTACTTCTGGTACGACTGGTAAGCCTAAGGGAGTGCAGATTTCCCATGATAATCTCCTCAGCTTTACCAACTGGATGATTACAGACAAAGAATTTGCGACGCCCAGTCGTCCGCAAATGCTGGCCCAACCACCCTACTCTTTTGACCTGTCTGTCATGTACTGGGCGCCAACCTTTGCACTAGGTGGTACGCTTTTCGCTCTTCCTTCAGCCATTACTCAGGATTTCAAAAAACTCTTTGCGACAATTTTTTCCTTGCCAATCGCTATCTGGACCTCAACACCGTCCTTTGCAGATATGGCCATGTTGTCAGAAGACTTTAACAGTGAGAAAATGCCAGGAATCACGCATTTCTACTTTGATGGTGAAGAATTGACGGTCAAAACAGCTCAAAAACTGCGCGAGCGATTCCCAAATGCCCGTATTATCAATGCCTACGGTCCAACAGAAGCGACAGTAGCTTTGTCAGCAGTTGCCGTCACTGATGAGATGTTGGCGACTCTCAAACGCCTGCCAATCGGCTATACCAAGGCTGATTCTCCAACCTTTATCATTGATGAGGAAGGTAAGAAAGTTCCAAATGGTGAACAGGGAGAAATCATCGTTTCAGGGCCAGCTGTTTCAAAAGGATATATGAATAATCCTGAAAAAACGGCAGAAGCTTTCTTTGAGTTCGAAGGTCTTCCAGCCTACCACACAGGGGATGTAGGAACCATGACAGATGAGGGCTTGCTTCTCTATGGTGGACGCATGGATTTCCAGATTAAGTTTAATGGTTATCGCATTGAGCTTGAAGATGTCTCTCAAAACCTCAACAAGTCTCGCTTTATCGAGTCGGCTGTTGCTGTCCCACGTTATAACAAGGATCACAAGGTACAAAATCTACTGGCCTATGTCATCCTAAAAGACGGTGTCCGTCAGCAGTTTGAGCGTGATATCGATATTACCAAGGCTATCAAGGAAGACCTAGCAGATATCATGATGTCCTATATGATGCCGTCTAAGTTTCTTTATCGAGATAGTTTGCCACTAACGCCTAATGGTAAAATTGATATCAAGGGCTTGATCAATGAGGTAAACAGCCGATGATGGAGCTTTATAAACAGCTACCTCATTTGGAACCTTATGGTGATCTTCAGTACTTTTTATACGTAATTGCTGCGACTTTACCTATCTTTATTGGTCTTTTTTTCAAGAAACGCTTTGCCTTGTATGAGGTGCTTGTTAGTCTCTTCTTTATCGTCACCATGTTGGTCGGTGGAAAGACGAATCAAATAAGCGCTTTGATCCTTTATGTTATCTGGCAAGTACTTCTTGTATCTTTCTACAAAAGGTACAGGAAAAAGCGGGATAGTAAATGGATATTTTACCTGGTTAGCTTTCTATCCCTATTGCCAATCGTCTTTGTGAAAGTATCTCCTGCTATTCATGGACCTCAATCTTTGTTTGGATTTTTAGGGATTTCTTACTTGACCTTTCGTGCAGTTGGGGTTATCGTCGAGTTGAGAGACGGTGTCATCAAGGATTTAACGATCTGGCAATTCTTGCGTTTTCTTCTTTTTATGCCGACTTTCTCAAGTGGTCCCATTGATCGTTTTAAACGCTTCAATGAAAATTACGAGACCATTCCTGAGCGGGATGAGCTGATGGATATGCTAGAAGAGGCTGTCAAATATATCATGCTTGGCTTCCTCTACAAGTTTATCTTGGCTCACATTTTAGGAGAGACATTATTGCCTCCGCTGAAAAATTTGGCCTTGCAGACAGGTGGTTTCTTTAACCTCTACGCTTTAGCGGTCATGTACACCTTTGGTCTGGAGCTCTTCTTTGACTTTGCGGGCTACTCTATGTTTGCCTTAGCTATTTCAAACTTGATGGGTATTCATAGTCCTATCAACTTTAACAAGCCCTTTTTGTCAAGGGATTTAAAAGAGTTTTGGAATCGCTGGCACATGAGTCTGTCTTTCTGGTTCCGTGACTTTGTCTTTATGCGGATGGTCATGGTGTTGACCAGAAAGAAGGTCTTTAAAAATCGCAATGTCACTTCAAGTGTAGCCTATATTCTCAATATGCTGATTATGGGATTTTGGCATGGTGTGACCTGGTACTACATCGCCTACGGACTTTTTCATGGGATTGGGCTGGTCATCAATGACGCTTGGATTCGTAAGAAAAAAGCGCTCAATAAAGAACGGAAAAAAGCTGGAAACGGTTCCTTACCTGAGAATCGCTGGATTCAGTTGCTTGGCATGGTTGTCACCTTCCATGTCGTGATGGTTTCATTCTTAATCTTTTCTGGATTTTTGAATGATTTATGGTTTAAAAAATAAAAGGATATAAAAAATGGATATCAAATCAGAAGTTATTGAAATTATTGATGAGTTGTTTATGGAAGATGTTTCTGACATGATGGATGAGGATCTTTTTGATGCCGGTGTCTTGGATAGCATGGGAACGGTTGAATTGATTGTTGAGATTGAAAACCGTTTTGACATTCGTGTTCCAGTGACGGAGTTCGGTCGTGATGACTGGAATACGGCTAATAAAATCGTAGCAGGTATTACGGAGTTGAAGAATGCTTAAACGCTTGTGGCTGATCTTCGGACCTATCTTCATTGCTGGATTTTTGGTTCTTCTACTCATCTTTTTTTATCCAGGTACAACAAGCCATAATCTGACGGAGGAAAAATACTCGGCGGCTTCTGTTAGTGCAGAGAGTTTTAAAGAGAGAAGCCAAAAAGTAAGGGCTCTTACGGATCCAAATATGCGTTTTATTCCTTTTCTAGGGTCCAGTGAATGGATTCGATTTGATAGTGTCCATCCAGCTGTTTTAGCAGAAAAATACCATCGTCCCTATCGTCCTTACTTTCTAGGTCAAGCAGGAGCAGCCTCTCTCAATCAATATTTTGGTCTACAGCAAATTTTGCCAGAAATAGAGAATAAGCAGGCTGTATTTGTGATTTCGCCTCAGTGGTTTACGGAGACAGATTATGAACCCGCAGCGTTTCAGAGATTTTTTAACAGTGACCAATTAACAGCTTTTTTGGGAAATCAATCTGGTGACATTGCTGCAAAGCATGCGGCTATTCGATTGTTAAAGCAGAATCCTAATGTTGCATTGAAAGGCATTGTTCAAAAACTGTCAAAGGGTGAAGAATTATCAGATGTTGATCAGGTTGCTATTGATATTTTTGCGCGATTCAACGAAAAACAATCCGCTCTCTTTGGACAATTCTCCATTCGAGGACAACTCAAGTACAAGGAACACGTGGAGAACTATTTAAAAGATCTTCCGGATCAATTTTCTTATGATGAGTTAGAAAAAATTGTTCGTAAGGACGCAGAAGCAAATACGTCCAATAACGATATGGGGATGGAAAATCATTTCTATACGAGAGAGATTCAAAAGGATTTAAAAAAATGGGAAGGGTATCAAAAAAATTACAACTTCCTCAAGTCCTCTGAATACAATGATTTGCAGCTGGTCCTCAATCAATTTGCTAAGTCGAATGTCAATGTGCTCTTTGTCATTCAGCCGGTTAACAAGAAGTGGATGGAGTACACAGGGCTCAGCGAAGAGATGTATCAACATGCAGTGGAGAAAATTCGTTACCAATTAGAAAGTCAGGGTTTTACCAATATTGCTGATTTTTCAAAAAATGGAGGGGACCCTTATTTTGTTAAGGACACCATTCATCTAGGATGGTTAGGTTGGCTGGCTTTTGATAAGGTTGTCAATCCTTTCTTGACGGATCCGAAACCAGCTCCAGACTACAAGATGAATGACCGCTTCTTTAGCAAAGACTGGGCGACCTATGATGGGAACATCAAAGATTTCAAATAAAATGGTCTAAAGGTTTGGGATTTAAACCCAAGCTTTTTTGTTTAAATGGCGAATATTTAAGATGAAAATAGGTCAAAAGTTTCAAAATTTTTAGAAATAGCGTATAATATAAAAGAGAAAAAGAAAAGAAAGGGATTTTAAAATGAACAAACGTTCTTTGTTACCTGTCTTATCGACAGCCCTGTTAGCTCCAGCCTTCTTAGCTGGACAAGTCTATGCTGAAGAAGCAACAACTCCTGCAGAAAGTTCAGCTGTTGTGGCGACTCCAGCTACGTCGGCGACTCCAGCTCCTGTTGAGAGCCCTGCGGTACCGGAAACTTCGGCAACTTCAGAAGCGGTTGTACCTGCAGAAACTCCGTCAGCTCCTGCTGAATCTACCAAAAGCGAAGAAAAGGACACCGTTATCTTACACACCAATGATGTCCATGGTCGTATTGTAGAGGAAAAGGGAGTAATTGGAGATGCCAAGTTAGCGACTGTCATTGAACAGGAGCGTGCGAAGTCAAATCAAAATACTCTGGTAGTTGATGCGGGAGACGCTTTTCAAGGTTTACCGATTTCCAACTCTACTAAGGGTGAAGCGCGTGCTGAAATTCTTAATCAGATGCAGTATGATGCCATGGCAGTAGGAAACCATGAGTTTGACTTTGGTCTTGATGAAGTTAAAAAATACAAGGAAATCTTGAAATTCCCATTACTTAGCTCAAATACCTATGTCAATGGAGCTCGTCTTTTTGAAGCTTCTACAATCGTTGATAAAGATAAGACTGTGGAAGGTGATGAATTTGTTGTAATCGGCGTGACAACACCTGAAACAGCAACCAAAACTCACCCTAAAAATGTCAAAGGGGTAACTTTTACAGATCCAATCTCTGAAGTCAATAAGGTCATCGAAGAAGTTCAAGCCAAGGCTCGTGCAGAAGGTAAGGACTACAAACACTATGTTGTGCTCGCTCACTTGGGTGTAGATACCACAACCCCAGTCGAATGGCGTGGTTCAACTTTGGCAGAAGCCTTGTCTAAAAATCCTCGTTTGAAAGGGAAACGCGTAACAGTAATCGACGGTCACTCTCATACAGTAGAATCAACGACCTATGGAGACAATGTTACCTATAACCAAACAGGGAGTTACCTTCATAATGTAGGGAAAATCACCTACAAATCACGTCAGCTTTTGGGCAATCCAACTCAGATTCCGGCTGCTGATGCTAAAAAATTACCAGCCAATCCAACAGTTGAAAAACTAGTCAAAGACATTAAACAAAAATACGATGCTGAAAATGCTGTTGAAGTCGTTTCAAACAGCCCTGTAGAACTCAACGGAGATCGTGAAAATGTTCGGGTTCGTGAAACTAACCTCGGAAACGTCGTAGCGGACTCGCTCTATCAGTATGGTCAAACAGGATTTAGCCATCCGACAGACATCGCTGTGACAAATGGTGGTGGCTTGCGTGAAACCATTGCAAAAGGCAAACCAATTACTAAAGGAAATGTCATTGCCGTTCTTCCGTTTGGAAATACCATCTCACAAATCCAAGTGACTGGGCAACAAGTCTTGGATATGTTTGAAAAGTCACTCGGATCTATCTTGCAGGTCGATAAAGATGGCAAGAAGGTCTTGGATGAGAACGGACAACCATTGTTAGAACCAAGTGGTGGTTTCTTGCAAGTTTCAGGTGTGAAGGTCTACTATGATACCAACCTACCATCAGGTAAACGTGTCTTGGCCATCCAGGTCAAAAACCGCACGACTGGTCGTTATGATCTTCTAGACCTTGCAAAAACTTACTATCTTGCAACCAATGATTTCCTAGCTGCAGGTGGTGATGGTTACACTATGTTAGGTGGTGCGCGAGAAGAAGGTCCTTCTATGGATGCAGCCTTTGAAGAGTATCTTAAAACCGCTGATTTGACCCAGTATGAAAAGATCAATCCGAACTCACGGACGATTTCTGTGGATTCTACAACTTTTAGTCTACCAGTAGAAACGCCTCAAACGAATGCGGCTGCTAACGATGCGACTACAAATGTACCACTTACTTATGAGGTGGCAGGTCAATTTAGCAAGAAGGCGGTTGTCTCAGAAAAAGCTCTCCCAAATACAGGAAGTGAACAATCCATCTTCTTGCTCTTGATGGGAATGGTAGCTGGTCTGGCAGGTATCTTATCGAGCCGAAAACCAAAGCAAAAATAGGTTAAATTTCATATCTAGAAGAGTCTAGGGAAACGTTTTTACGCCTTTTTCCCTTGACTCTTTTTTGGTTTATGATATAATTAACCAGTAAAGAATCGGTGGCTATCTATGTTTTTTTACGAAAAAGATAGCTAGGGAAGGAGTAACACATGAGACAGCTTGCGCAGGAAATCGATAACTTTTTAAACGAGGTGATCTTGAGATCTGAGAACCAGCATGAAATTCTAATCGGGCATTGCACGAGTGACGTTGCCTTGACCAATACTCAGGAACACATCCTCATGCTCTTGTCAGAAGAATCCCTAACCAACTCGGAGTTGGCCCGTCGCCTTAATGTCAGTCAGGCGGCAGTGACCAAGGCTATCAAATCTTTGGTCAAAGAGGGTATGTTAGAGACATCCAGAGATCCCAAAGATGCGCGTGTGATCTTTTATCAACTGACAGAGCTGGCTCGACCAGTGGCAGAGGAACACCACCATCATCATGAACACACGCTCTTAGCCTATGAACAAGTGGCAAGTCAGTTTACTCCAAATGAACAAGAAGTTATCCAGCGGTTTTTAACTGCTTTAGTAGGAGAAATCAAATAATGCGGTATATTACAGTAGAGGACTTGTCTTTCTATTATGACAAGGAACCTGTCCTCGAACATATCAACTACAGTGTTGATAGTGGGGAGTTTGTCACCCTGACTGGTGAAAATGGAGCTGCCAAGACGACGCTGATTAAGGCAAGTCTAGGCATCTTGCAACCAAGATTTGGTAAGGTAACCATCTCAAAGACAAACACTCATGGGAAAAAGCTTAGGATCGCTTATCTTCCCCAGCAGATTGCCAGTTTTAATGCTGGTTTTCCAAGTACGGTTTATGAATTTGTCAAGTCGGGTCGTTATCCGCGAAAGGGCTGGTTCCGTCGTTTGAATGCCCATGATGAGGAGCATATCAAGGCTAGTCTAGACTCGGTTGGTATGTGGGAACACCGTGACAAACGAATTGGGTCCCTCTCGGGAGGGCAAAAGCAACGAGCAGTGATTGCTCGGATGTTTGCTTCTGACCCAGATATCTTCGTCTTGGATGAGCCGACGACAGGGATGGATGCAGGAAGCAAAAATGAATTTTACGAACTCATGCACCATAGTGCTCATCATCATGGCAAGGCTGTTTTGATGATTACCCATGACCCTGAGGAAGTCAAGGACTATGCGGATCGCAATATCCATCTGGTTCGTAACCAAGATTCGCCATGGCGTTGTTTTAACGTTCACGAAAGCGACCAGGAGGTGGACCATGCTTAGTTTGTTATCTTATGACTTCATGCAGCGTGCCTTCTTGGCGGTCATTGCCATGAGTCTCTTTTCTCCAGTTCTTGGGACCTTCCTTATCTTACGTCGTCAGAGTCTCATGAGTGATACCCTCAGTCACGTTTCTCTGTCAGGGGTAGCCTTTGGTCTGGTTTTGGGAATTTCTCCAACTATTTCAACCATTGCTATTGTCTTGATCGCAGCGGTCTTTCTAGAGTATCTCCGGACAGTCTATAAGAACTTTATGGAAATCGGGACAGCCATCCTCATGTCAACAGGACTTGCAGTGTCTCTGATTGTCATGAGTAAGGGGAAAAGTTCGAGTTCCATGAGTTTAGACCAATATCTCTTTGGTTCGATTGTAACCATTAGCCAGGAGCAGGTGCTATTCCTCTTTGCCATTGCGGCGGTCGTTTTACTCTTGACTTTCTTATTCTTGCGACCAATGTATATCCTGACCTTTGATGAGGACACGGCTTTTGTAGATGGCTTGCCAGTTCGTACCATGTCTATCCTCTTTAACATGGTGACAGGGGTGGCCATTGCCCTTATGATTCCAGCTGCAGGAGCCCTTTTGGTGTCGACCATTATGGTCTTGCCGGCTAGCATTGCCCTTCGTCTGGGGAAAAACTTTAAATCCGTTATGTTACTAGCCAGCGCTATTGGCTTTTTGGGAATGGTGGCAGGTCTCTATATTTCCTACTATGCAGAAACCCCTGCCAGTGCTAGTATCACCATTATCTTTGTAGCTGTCTTTTTGTTAGTCAGTCTACTGAAACGTTTTATCAAATAGGAGAATGAAATGAAAAAACTGAGCTTACTACTAGCTAGTCTATGTGCCCTGTTTTTAGTGGCTTGTTCCAATCAAAAACAGGCAGATGGGAAGCTAAATATCGTGACAACCTTTTACCCTGTCTACGAATTTACCAAACAAGTCGCAGGAGATACTGCTAATGTAGAACTCCTCATCGGTGCTGGTACAGAACCCCATGAGTATGAACCGTCTGCCAAGGCAGTTGCCAAAATCCAAGATGCAGATACCTTTGTCTATGAAAATGAAAACATGGAAACTTGGGTTCCAAAATTGCTAGAATCCTTGGATAAGAAAAAGGTGAAAACTATCAAGGCGACAGGTGATATGCTGCTCCTACCAGGAGGTGAGGAAGAAGAGGAAGGGCATGATCATGGCGGCGAGGGTCACCATCACGACTACGATCCTCATGTTTGGCTTTCACCAGCACGCGCCATCAAACTGGTAGAGCATATCCGTGACAGCTTGTCAGCAGATTATCCTGATAAAAAAGAGACTTTTGAAAAGAACGCTGCTGCCTATATCGAAAAATTGCAAGTCTTGGACAAGGCCTACACAGATGGCTTGTCTCAAGCTAAACAAAAGAGCTTTGTGACCCAGCACGCTGCCTTTAACTACCTTGCCTTGGACTATGGTCTCAAGCAAGTATCCATCTCAGGTCTATCACCAGATGCAGAGCCATCAGCAGCACGTTTGGCAGAATTAACAGAGTATATTAAGAAAAACAAGATTTCTTATATCTACTTTGAAGAAAATGCCTCACAAGCCCTCGCCAATACACTTTCAAAAGAAACAGGTGTCAAACTAGACGTGCTCAATCCGCTAGAAAGTCTAACAGAAGAAGCAACCAAGGATGGTGAGGACTATATCTCTGTGATGGAGAAAAACCTCAAGGCTTTGAAACAAACAACGGACCAAGAAGGACCAGAAATCGAGCCAGAGAAGGAAGAAAACACTAAGACAGTTCACAACGGTTACTTTGAGGATGCAGATGTCAAAGATCGTACCTTGAGTGACTATGTTGGCAACTGGCAGTCAGTTTATCCTTTCCTTGAAGATGGGACCTTTGATCAAGTCTTTGACTACAAGGCTAAGTTGACTGGTAAGATGACCAAGGATGAGTACAAGGCTTACTATAGAAAAGGCTATCAGACAGATGTGACTAAGATCAACATCACGGACAACACTATGGAATTTGTTCAAGGTGGCCAAAGCAAGAAATTCACCTACAAGTATGTCGGCAAGAAAATCTTGACATATAAGAAAGGCAACCGTGGTGTGCGCTTCCTCTTTGAAGCGACAGATGCGGACGCTGGACAATTCAAGTATGTTCAGTTTAGTGACCACAATATCGCCCCAGTTAAGGCAGGACATTTCCATATCTTCTTTGGAGGTACTAGCCAAGAAGCCCTCTTTGAAGAGATGGATAACTGGCCAACCTACTACCCAGATAACCTATCTGGCCAAGAAATCGCTCAAGAAATGTTGGCGCATTGATGCAAGAGAGAATCCCGCAAATCTGCGGGATTTTTTGCTAGAAACGATTAGGTTGTTAGGTATTATAGTACCACAGTTGTGCTGTTCACAATGTGATAAGGCAGTCATTTTCTACTGGCTGCTTCTCACTAGCTGGCGAATGCAAAAGCTACGATTGTACAAATTATAGAATCTTTTCAGGGGATTTAGGAAGGGATCTTAGTCATATTGACGTTGCTATCGCTTTTTGTTATAGTCAAAGAGAGAGCGGTCTGGAACACTAGTTTATTCACAGTCTGTGGATAAGTCTTGGAGGAAATGACATACAACTCAGGGTGTTGAAGTATCCTGAAAATAGTTCCGTATATTAGTGACTTTCTAGAAAGCTAGTAGAAACCCTAGTACAGAACTATTTGACAAAGGTATGTTTAAGGTGACAGGTGAGCTAGAGACTGAAAAAACTAGTTTTTAGGAATGTTTTCTTATCCACAAGTTGTGGATAACTTTGTGAACAAGAGAAAGAGATACGAGATGATGACGAACATAAAACCACATGGACCATTACCAAGCCAGGCCCAGCTGGATTATTTAGAGGATGAACTAGCTGCCTTTATCCATTTTGGTCCCAATACCTTTTATGACCAAGAATGGGGAAGTGGGCAAGAGGATCCCAAGCGTTTTAACCCGACCAAGTTGGATGCGCGTGAATGGATTCGAGTGCTCAAAGAAACGGGTTTTAAAAAGCTGATTTTGGTGGTCAAGCACCACGATGGTTTTGTGCTCTATCCGTCAGCCCATACAGATTATTCGGTCAAGGCTAGCCCTTGGAGGAAAGGAGCGGGGGACTTGCTCCTTGAAGTTTCCCAGGCTGCAACTGAGTTTGACATGGATATGGGAGTGTATTTGTCTCCTTGGGATGCTCACAGTCCCCTCTATCACGTGGACCGAGAAGCGGATTACAATGCCTACTATCTGGCTCAATTGAAGGAAATCTTGTCAAATCCTGCCTATGGGAATGCCGGCAAGCTCACTGAGGTGTGGATGGATGGTGCTCGAGGCGAAGGGGCCCAGAAAGTCAACTATGAGTTTGAGACTTGGTTTGAAACCATTCGTGACTTGCAGGGCGATTGTTTGATTTTCTCCACTGAGGGAACTAGTATTCGCTGGATTGGAAATGAACGAGGCTATGCAGGGGATTCCTTGTGGCAAAAAGTCAAGCCAGACCAGTTGGGGACAGAGGCGGAATTAGATTATTTACAGCACGGAGACCCCTTTGGGACGCTATTTTCCATCGGTGAGGCAGATGTTTCTCTTCGGCCGGGCTGGTTTTACCATGAGGATCAGGATCCCAAGTCTCTCGAGGAATTGGTCGAAATCTACTTTCACTCGGTGGGTCGGGGTACACCTCTCTTACTCAATATTCCGCCAAACCAAGATGGACTCTTTGACGAAAAGGATATCCGGCGACTGTATGAATTTGCTGCCTACCGTGACACACTCTATAGGGAAGATTTAGCTCTGGGAGCCAAGGTATCTGGACTTGCTCTATCACCAGACTTTGCCTGTCATCATCTGACAGATGGACTGGAAACTAGTTCATGGGCAAGTGATTCAGAGTTGCCAATCCAATTAGAGCTCGATTTAGGATCACCTAAAACATTTGATGTGATTGAGTTAAGAGAAGATTTGAAGTTGGGGCAACGCATCGCTGCTTTTCATGTTCAGGTAGAGTTGGATGGTGTCTGGCAGGAGTTTGGGTCTGGTTATACTGTTGGCTACAAACGTCTCTTACGAGGATCAGTCGTTGAGGCGCAGAAGATACGCGTGACCATTACAGAGGTACAGGCTTTGCCTTTGTTGACCAAGATTTCACTCTATAAAACACCTACCTTGTCGAAAAAAGAAACTGTTCAGCAACTAGAGTTTTCAGAAAAAAGTCTAGCTGTGACCAAGGGAGAAAATGTCCACTTTACAGTGAAGCGCATAGAATGTAGCAGTCCTTTAGAAGCTAAGATTTCGATTCAACCAGGGACAGGTGTGCATGGTGTCGCCTATCGGGACGAGATTCAAGTCCTTGCGTTTCAAGCTGGTGAGACTGAAAAAAGGCTAACGCTACCAACCTTGTATTATACAGGAGATAAAACCTTGGACTTTTATCTGAATTTGACGGTAGATGGGCAGCTGGTTGACCAGCTTCAGGTCCAAGTTTCATAAAAGAAGAACCTTTGCGCGATGCAAAGGTTCTTTTGGTTATGAGTGATTTGGTAGCCAGCTGAGGGTGAAGGTCAGTTGCTCAGCTTTCAAGAGGTCTTGGTGTTGAATGCCAGATACTATGGTCTTGTCCAATCGACATTCTTTGACAAAGTTGAAGTGGCTGTGGTTTTGCTCGGCATGGATATCCAGCCATTTATTTTCCTTAGCCAGGTGGATACGGAGGTGGTCAAAGAGAGGAATTCCGAGATCGTAACTTGGTTTGCCTGGACAGGTCGGGTAGAATCCAAGAGCTGACCAGATATACCAAGCAGAGAGACTGCCATTGTCCTCATCGCCAGGATAGGCTTGCCAGCTGGGGTGAAAGGCTTTTTGACGCAAGGTCTTGATGAGAAGGGCAGTGTAGTCTGGATAGTTGCTGTAGCGAAAGAGATATGGAATGTGGAAGCTAGGCTGGTTAGAGATGGCGACTTGTCCAAAGGGAGCTGTTGCCATCTCGCTCATTTCATGAATCTCGTAACCATAGCCAGTCGTTTCAAAGAGAGGAGCATCCTGACAGGCTTTCAAAAGGTAGTGGCTAAAGGTTTCTTTTCCACCCATCAGTTGGATTAAGCCAGGGATGTCGTGTAGAACGCCCAAAGTCGCTTGAATGGCAGAACATTCGGCGTAGTCTCGTCCCCAACTGTAAGGAGAGAAGTCAGGTCGGAAGTTGCCTTGACTGTCTCGCGCACGCATATAGCCTGTCTCAGAGTCAAAGAGATGACGGAAATTCTGCGATGCGACCTTATAAGTCTCAGCGATGTCATTCTGACCAAGCTTTTGGGCGCAGCTAGCGATACAAAAATCGCTATAGGCATAGTCTAGGGTGTGACTGACGCTTTCGTGATTGTCTGAGGATAGATAGCCCAGTTCTTGGTATTGGGCCAAACCGTGGCGACCGTTGATGCCAAGAGGATCAGACTCGGTGGCTGTCTCCAGCATGGCTTGGAGGAATTCTTCTTCCAAGTCGGGGGTTATGTCCTTGCAGGCGCTATCTGCGATAATGCCGTCTAAAAGAGTGCCAGGCATCATGCCACGCTCATCTGGAGCCAGCCATTTTGGCAGGAAACCAGTATCGCGGTAGCTATTGAGGAAACCTTCTAGAAAGCGGTGATAGTGTTCCGGTATGATAAGGGCAAAGAGGGGGAAGGTGGTGCGGAAGGTATCCCAGAAACCATTGTTGCTAAAGAGGACACCGGGCTTGACAGTACCAGTAGACAAATCCATGTGGATGGCCTGCCCTGACTCGTTCACCTCATAAAATGTCTGTGGGAAAAGGAAGAGTCTGTAGAGGCAGTGATCAAAAAAGGTTCGGTCGGCTTCCCCTGTCTCCACGATATCAAAACGGTGGAGGAGATTTTCCCAGTCTGCTTGGGCATTTGCTTTACAGCTATCAAAGTCCTTTTGAGGTAGATTAAGCAGCGCTTGAGAAGGCGATATGAAAGAAGTTGCTAGTTGAATCTCGGCTTGACTGCTTGCTAAGTCAATTCGCCAGTCTCCCTCTTCTTGTGTGATAGCAAGAATATCCGTATTCATTTGTAAAGCAGTAAACAGTATCAGCGGATTTTTGTTGGTCTCTGTTTTTCCCTCTTGACGCAGGGCAAGAGTCCGCTTATCTATTTGTTCTCCTGTCAGTTCATCTGCTGCGTGAAGATAGAGGGAGAGGGCTTTGCCTTGCTTTTGCTCCAAACGAATAGAAGCGCCATAGCAAGTCGGTGTAAGCTGGGTTTCAATCTGATAGCGCAGGGAGAAAATCTTCAGATAATGAGGTTGGAAAGAGGCCTTATCCCTATCATAGGAGGATTGACGGTGAAAGAGGCTGTTTCCACCCAGATGGCCTGTGACAGGTGTCAGAAGGAGCCAAGAGTAGTCGCCAATCCAAGGACTGGGCTGGTGGGTTAATCTAATCCCCTGAAAAATAGGTAGATGCGGATCGAAAAGCCAAGCTTCCTCCTGATCACTGGTCTGGGGCACAAAATAATTCATCCCGAAAGGGACGCCTGTGTAGGGCAGGGTATTTCCTCGAGAAAAGGCATGCTTGCTAGCAGTCCCAAAGCGGGTATCGATGGTTTCAAGTAGTGGTTTCATAGTCTTTCCTTTAGCTGTTTTTCTACATTATATCAGAAAAATGAGACCTTTAGATATGGGGTTCGAAAGTAAGCAATTTTGTAGAAAAATGACTATCATTTGTGTATGTATTTTCTGTCTCAAAAACTATATACTGAACATGAAACTTGTTTGAAAGAGGAAACTGCACGATGACTTATTCGAAAGAAATTGTTAGAGAATGGCTGGATGAAGTAGCAGAGCGGGCTAAGGACCATCCGGAGTGGGTGGATGTCTTTGAGCGTTGCTATACAGACACCTTGGACAATACGGTCGAGATCCTAGAAGATGGCTCAACCTTTGTATTGACTGGGGATATTCCTGCCATGTGGCTTCGGGATTCGACAGCCCAACTCAGACCCTACCTTCATGTGGCTAAAAGAGATCCTCTCTTGCGCCAGACCATTTCAGGTTTGGTCAAGCGTCAGATGACCTTGGTGCTCAAGGATCCGTATGCCAATTCCTTCAATATTGAGGAGAACTGGAAGGGCCACCACGAGACTGACCACACGGACCTTAATGGTTGGATCTGGGAACGCAAGTACGAGGTGGACTCGCTTTGCTATCCTTTGCAACTGGCTTATCTACTTTGGAAAGAGACTGGTGAGACCAGTCAGTTTGATGAGACTTTTGTCGCAGCAACCAAGGAAATTCTCCATCTTTGGACAGTGGAACAAGACCACAAGAACTCACCTTATCGTTTTGTCCGTGATACAGACCGCAAGGAAGACACCTTGGTAAATGATGGATTTGGACCTGACTTTGCAGTGACAGGTATGACCTGGTCAGCTTTTCGTCCGAGTGATGACTGCTGTCAGTATAGCTATTTGATTCCGTCCAATATGTTTGCCGTAGTTGTCTTGGGGTATGTGCAAGAAATCTTTGCAGAACTGGATCTAGCTGATAGCCAAAACATCGTGGCAGACGCTAAACGCCTGCAAGCTGAAATCCAAGAAGGAATCGAAAACTACGCTTACACCACTAACAGCAAGGGTGAAAAGATTTACGCCTTTGAAGTGGATGGTTTAGGGAATGCTAGCATCATGGATGACCCAAACGTACCAAGTTTGTTGGCTGCGCCTTATCTGGGCTACTGCGACATTGACGATGAGGTTTACCAAGCAACTCGTCGGACCATTCTGAGCCCTGAAAATCCATACTTCTACCAAGGAGAATACGCTAGCGGTCTCGGAAGTTCTCATACCTTCTATCGCTATATCTGGCCAATCGCCCTTTCTATCCAAGGTTTGACAACAAGAGATAAGGCGGAGAAGAAATTCTTGCTCGATCAGCTGGTTGCCTGCGATGGTGGAACAGGTGTTATGCACGAAAGCTTCCACGTGGATGACCCAACGCTCTACTCTCGTGAATGGTTCTCTTGGGCCAACATGATGTTCTGTGAATTAGTCTTGGATTACCTGGATATTCGCTAGTCAGTTCTTTAGTTAGATAGAAATAAAAATTTAAATTTAGAATGAGGTTTTACTTCATGGAAAATGTTGTTGTACATATTATCTCACATAGTCACTGGGACCGTGAGTGGTACTTACCTTTTGAAAGCCACCGTATGCAGTTGGTGGAATTATTTGATAATCTTTTTGACCTTTTTGAAAATGACCCTGAGTTCAAGAGTTTCCACTTGGATGGCCAAACCATTGTCCTTGATGACTATTTGGAAATTCGCCCTGAAAATCGCGACAAAGTCCAACGTTACATCGACGAAGGCAAACTCAAAATTGGTCCCTTTTACATCTTGCAGGATGATTACTTGATTTCAAGTGAAGCCAATGTTCGCAATACCTTGATTGGTCAAGCAGAATGTGCAAAATGGGGCAAATCAACCCAGATTGGTTACTTCCCAGATACCTTTGGAAATATGGGGCAAGCTCCCCAAATCCTTCAAAAATCAGGTATTCACGTGGCAGCTTTTGGGCGTGGTGTGAAGCCGATTGGATTTGACAACCAAGTCCTCGAAGATGAGCAGTTTACTTCCCAATTTTCAGAAATGTACTGGCAGGGTGCGGACGGAAGTCGTGTCCTCGGTATCCTCTTTGCCAACTGGTATAGTAATGGGAATGAAATCCCAGTTGATAAGGATGAGGCCCTGACTTTCTGGAGACAAAAATTGTCAGACGTACGTGACTATGCTTCGACCAACCAATGGTTGATGATGAACGGCTGTGACCACCAGCCTGTACAGCGAAATCTGAGCGAAGCCATTCGTGTGGCAAATGAACTCTTCCCAGATGTAACCTTTGTGCATAGTTCCTTTGATGACTATGTCCATGCAGTAGAAAGTGCCCTACCGGAGCAGTTATCTACGGTTACAGGTGAGTTGACGAGTCAAGAAACAGATGGTTGGTACACGCTTGCCAACACTTCCTCATCACGGATTTACCTTAAACAAGCCTTCCAAGAAAATAGTAACCTGCTAGAACAAGTGGTGGAGCCATTAACTGTCATCACTGGTGGGCACAACCATAAGGACCAGTTGACCTATGCTTGGAAAGTTCTTCTACAAAATGCGCCACATGACAGTATCTGTGGCTGTAGCGTGGACGAGGTTCACCGTGAGATGGAGACACGTTTTGCCAAGGTCAACCAAGTCGGAAACTTTGTGAAAACTAACCTTCTCAACGAGTGGAAGGGTAAAATCGCAACCCATGAAGCCCAAAGCGACCATCTCTTTACGGTTATCAATACAGGCTTGCATGATAAGGTTGATACGGTCAGCACAGTGATTGATGTGGCGACTTGTGATTTCAAAGAATTGCACCCAACAGAAGGCTATAAGAAGATGGCAGCCTTGACCTTGCCAAGCTACCGTGTTGAAGACTTGGAAGGACATGCTGTAGAAGCGAAAATCGAAGATTTGGGAGCTAATTTTGAGTATGATTTACCAAAAGACAAGTTCCGTCAGGCTCGTATTGCTCGACAAGTGCGCGTGACAGTCCCTGTTCATCTAGCACCTCTCTCTTGGACAACCTTCCAATTGCTTGAAGGAGAACAAGAACACCGTGACGGTATTTACCAAAATGGAGTGATTGATACGCCATTTGTAACGGTCAGTGTGGATGAAAACATCACGGTCTACGACAAGACAACTCATGAAGCTTATGAAGATGTTATTCGCTTTGAAGACCGTGGTGACATTGGGAATGAGTACATCTACTTCCAACCAAAAGGAACAGAGCCTATCTACGCAGAACTCAAAGGCTATGAGGTCTTGGAAAATACAGCACGTTTTGCCAAGATTTTGCTCAAGCATGAATTGACAATTCCAGTAAGTGCAGACGAAAAACTGGATGCGGAACAAAGAGGCATCATCGAGTTTATGACGCGTGAAGCTGGGCGCTCAGAAGAATTGACAAGCGTTCTTCTTGAAACAGAGATGACCGTCTTTGTTGACAATCCACAAATTCGTTTCAAGACTCGCTTTACTAACACAGCCAAGGACCACCGTATCCGTCTCTTGGTCAAGACTCATAACACACGTCCAAGCAATGACTCTGAAAGCATCTATGAGGTGGTGACACGACCAAATAAACCAGCTGCTTCTTGGGAAAATCCTGAAAATCCTCAACACCAACAAGCCTTTGTCAGTCTGTATGATGATGAAAAAGGGGTGACAGTGGCTAATAAAGGATTGCACGAGTATGAAATCCTTGGAGACGACACCATTGCAGTGACCATTTTGCGTGCATCAGGTGAGTTAGGTGACTGGGGTTACTTCCCAACACCAGAAGCTCAGTGCTTGCGTGAGTTTGAAGTTGAGTTTACACTTGAATGCCACCAAGCAGGGGAACGTTTCTCAGCTTTCCGTCGTGCCAAAGCCTTCCAAACACCATTCACTAGTCTTCAGGTTGCTAAACAAGAAGGAAGTGTTGCTGCGACTGGTAGCCTCTTGAGTCATGCGGCACTCAGCTTGCCACAAGTCTGCCCGACAGCCTTTAAGGTAGCTGAAAATGAAGAAGGATATGTACTTCGTTACTACAATATGAGCCAAGAAAATGTGCGCATATCTGAACACCAACAAACCATTTTGGACTTGCTTGAACGACCATATCCCGTTCATTCAGGACTATTAGCGCCACAAGAGATTCGCACAGAATTGATCAAAAAAGAAGACATTTAACAGTTTTAAAGTGTTTGATAACTAATAATAAGAGATAGAAAGGAGGGGCGAAAGAGTAAGGATTGACTACTGATTCGCCCCTTTTTATGGGAAGAACAATGACCATTGCAACCATTGATATCGGAGGGACTGGGATTAAGTTTGCCAGTCTGACTCCTGATGGAAAAATACTAGATAAGACAAGTACTCCGACGCCAGAAAACTTGGAGGATTTACTGACTTGGCTAGACCAACGTCTGTCGGAGAAAGATTATAAGGGCATTGCCATGAGCGTTCCAGGCGCGGTCAATCAAGAAACAGGTGTGATTGAGGGAATCAGTGCCGTACCTTACATCCATGGCTTTTCTTGGTATGAAGCTCTTGCTCATCATCAACTCCCTGTCCATCTAGAAAATGATGCCAACTGTGTTGGACTTAGTGAACTGCTGGCTCATCCAGAGATTGAAAATGCAGCCTGTGTCGTGATTGGGACTGGAATCGGTGGTGCCATGATTATCAATGGCAAGCTTCACCGAGGTCGCCACGGCTTGGGGGGAGAGTTTGGCTACATGACAACCCTTGCCCCTGCTGAAAAACTCAACAACTGGTCGCAACTAGCGTCAACTGGAAATATGGTGCGATACGTGATTGAAAAGTCTGGTCAGACTGACTGGGACGGACGCAAGATTTACCAAGAGGCCGCAGCTGGCAATGCTCTTTGTCAAGAAGCGATTGAGCGCATGAACCGTAATCTGGCGCAAGGCTTGCTCAATATCCAGTATCTGATCGACCCAGATGTCATTAGCCTAGGTGGCTCCATCAGCCAAAACCCTGATTTTATCCAAGGTGTCAAGAAGGCTGTCGGTAACTTTGTCGAGACCTACGAAGAATACACGGTCGCACCAGTTATCCAAGCCTGCACCTATCATGCAGAAGCCAATCTCTACGGTGCCCTTGTCAACTGGCTACAGGAGGAAAATCAGTGGTAAGATTTACAGGACTTAGTCCCAAGCAAACGCAAGCTATTGAAGCATTAAAAAATCACATTTCTCTGCCAGATGTAGAGGTAGCTGTCGCTCAGTCTGACCAAGCCTCTATCTCTATCAAGGGTGAAGGTGGACACTATCAACTAACCTATCGAAAACCTCACCAACTCTACCGCGCCTTGTCCTTGTTGGCAACAGCTCTAGCAGAAGGTGATAAGGTAGACCTTGAAGAACAAGCTGCTTATGAAGATTTGGCCTACATGGCAGACTGTTCTCGAAATGCGGTGCTGAATGTGGCTTCTGCCAAACAGATGATTGAGGTCTTGGCTCTCATGGGTTATTCAACCTTTGAGCTCTACATGGAAGATACTTATCAGATTGAGGGGCAACCTTACTTTGGTTATTTCCGTGGTGCCTACTCGGCTGAGGAGTTGCAGGAAATAGAAGCCTACGCCCAGCAGTTTGACATGACCTTTGTGCCTTGCATCCAGACCTTGGCCCACTTGTCAGCCTTCGTCAAATGGGGTGTCAAAGAAGTGCAAGAACTCCGTGATGTAGAGGACATTCTCCTTATCGGTGAAGAAAAGGTGTATGACCTGATTGATGGCATGTTTGCCACTCTGTCTAAACTGCAGACACGCAAGGTCAATATTGGGATGGACGAAGCCCACTTGGTTGGTTTGGGGCGCTACCTCATTTTGAACGGTGTTGTGGACCGTAGTCTCCTCATGTGTCAACACTTGGAGCGCGTGCTGGATATTGCCGATAAGTATGGTTTCCACTGCCAAATGTGGAGTGACATGTTCTTCAAACTCATGTCAGCAGATGGCCAGTACGACCGTGATGTGGAAATTCCTGAGGAAACTCGTGTTTACCTAGACCGTCTCAAAGATCGTGTAACCTTGGTTTACTGGGATTATTACCAAGATAGCGAAGAAAAGTACAATCGTAATTTCCGCAATCACCACAAGATTAGCCAAGATATAGCCTTTGCAGGTGGTGCTTGGAAGTGGATTGGTTTTACCCCACACAACCATTTCAGCCGTCTAGTGGCTATCGAGGCCAATAAAGCCTGTCGTGCTAATCAGATCAAAGAGGTCATCGTAACTGGTTGGGGGGACAATGGTGGGGAAACTGCCCAGTTTTCTATCCTACCCAGCTTGCAAATCTGGGCAGAACTCAGCTACCGCAATAACCTCGACCGTTTGTCTGCTCACTTCAAGACCAATACAGGTCTATCGGTTGAGGACTTTATGCAGATTGACCTAGCTAACCTCTTACCAGACTTGCCAGGCAATCTCAGCGGGATCAATCCCAACCGCTATGTCTTTTATCAGGATGTTCTCTGTCCGATTCTTGACCGGCACGTGACACCTGAACAGGACAAACCGCACTTTGCTCAGGCCGCTGAAACGCTTGCTGTTATCAAAGAAAAAGCTGGAAACTACTCTTACCTCTTTGAAACTCAGGCCCAGTTGAACCAGATTTTAAGCAGTAAAGTGGATGTGGGACGACGCATTCGTGAAGCTTATAAAGCCGGTGACAAAGTCAGCTTACAGCAAATCGCCAGACAAGAATTACCAAAACTCAGAAGCGAGATTGAACATTTCCATGCCCTCTTTAGCCATCAATGGTTGAAGGAAAACAAGGTCTTTGGCTTGGACACAGTTGATATCCGTATGGGAGGACTCTTGCAACGCATCAAGCGAGCAGAAAGTCGCATCGAGGCTTATCTAGCTGGTCAGCTTGACCGCATCGACGAGTTAGAAGTGGAAATCTTACCATTTACTGACTTCTACGCAGACAAGGGATTTACAGCCACAACAGCCAACCAGTGGCACACTATTGCGACAGCTTCGACGATTTATACGACTTAAAGGTCTTTTTTCCGAGTCAGAATGTTTCTCGTGAAACCTATTTCTTATAAAAAACTTCTCCACAAAAAATAATTTGTGGAGTTTTTTCTATAATTAGTAGTTTAACCTAGCCTTCAAATAGGAGTATACTAATAATGTAATCGTTATCAAACCTAAAAATTCGATGAAATCAGTTTTTAGGAATAAAAAGGGAGGAAATTATGAAAAAGTTTTCAAAGACCTTGAGAGATAACTGGATCTTTCTCTTGATGGTTTTACCAGGGGCACTCTGGTTGATTCTATTCTTTTACATTCCAGTATTTGGGAATGTGGTCGCCTTTAAAGACTACCATATGACCAGTAATGGTTTCATAGATAGTATTGTGAATAGTAAATGGGTCGGGTTAGATAATTTCAGATTCTTGTTCAGTTCAAAAGATGCCTTTATCATCACTCGTAATACCGTTCTTTACAATCTCGGCTTTATCTTTATCGGTTTGATTGTATCAGTAGGGATTGCCATCATCCTCAGCGAGCTTCGCTCTAAAAGAATGGTTAAGATTTTCCAAACGTCTATGTTGTTCCCTTACTTCCTGTCATGGGTTATCATCAGTTTCTTTACAGATGCCTTCCTAAACATTGACAAAGGGGTCTTCAACCATTTCCTAACATCCATTGGCATGAAGGAAGTCAACTTCTACGCTGACTTAGGCATTTGGCCATACCTTCTCCTTTTCCTAGGTATTTGGAAAGGCTTTGGATATAGCAGTGTCATGTACTATGCGACAATCATGGGAATTGACCCAACCTACTACGAAGCAGCAACAGTGGACGGGGCGAGCAAGTGGCAACGTATTCGCAACGTAACCATTCCTCAGTTGACTCCGCTTGTAACAGTCTTGACCATCCTTGCAGTCGGAAATATCTTCCGTGCAGACTTTGGTCTCTTCTATCAAATTCCACACAATGCTGGTCAGCTTTACAATGTAACCAACGTTTTGGACGTATATGTCTTTAATGGTTTGACTCAGACAGCAGATATCGGTATGGCTTCAGCAGCCGGTCTTTACCAATCCGTTGTCGGTTTGATTCTGGTTATCCTATCAAACTTGCTTGCAAGACGAGTCGATCCAAACTCAGCTTTGTTCTAGAAAGGAGGAGAATATGGCAGAAAAGAAAATTAAAAAAGAAAAAATCGATAATGTCGGCATTCACTCCTTCAGTAAGAAAGCAGATATCTTCTTTAGTATCATCTCTGGTTTGATCGCTCTTTCTTGTATCTTGCCCTTTATCTTCGTTATCATCATTTCGGTGACAGACGAAAAGAGCATCCTCCAGTATGGATATAGCTTTTTCCCTTCGAAATTTGGTGTAGATGGATTCCAGTTCCTAGCTCAGTTTAAAGATAAGATCCTCCAAGCGCTCTTTATCTCAGTTTTTGTAACTGTAGTCGGAACAGTGACCAACGTCTTCATTACAACCACTTATGCCTATGCCATCTCACGGACAACCTTTAAGTACCGCAGATTCTTTACGATTTTCGCTCTTCTTAGTATGTTGTTCAATGCTGGTTTGGTACCAGGCTATATCGTGGTCACTCGCCTGCTTCAACTGGGTGATACCGTTTGGGCCTTGATTGTTCCAATGCTCCTCTCACCATTCAACATCATCTTGATGCGTTCCTTCTTCAAGAAGACCATTCCAGAAGCTATTCTCGAATCTGCTCGTATCGATGGTGCTAGTGAAGCTCGGATCTTCTTCCAGATCTGTTTGCCATTGTCACTTCCAGGTATCGCAACCATCACGCTTTTGACAGCTCTTGGTTTCTGGAACGACTGGTTCAACGCCCTTCTTTACATCAAGAGTGATAACTTGTATCCATTGCAATATTTGCTCATGCAAATCCAACAAAATATGGACTACATCGCAAAAGCAGTCGGCCTATCTGGTCAACTGGGAGTCGCTCTACCGAAAGAAACAGGTCGTATGGCCATGGTTGTTGTTGCAACCCTTCCAATCGCGATTCTGTATCCATTCTTCCAACGCTACTTTGTTAAAGGTTTGACAATCGGTGGTGTGAAAGAATAGCACTTACTGAGAAACACCGTTTCTCCCTTCCCAACTTCATCTTAGTGACTGAAGTTACAAATTATTAAATCGTTTATAAGTTTAAAAATAAAAAAAGGAGTTTTTATCATGAAAAACTGGAAAAAATATGCTTTTGCATCTGCTAGCGTAGTCGCTTTGGCTGCAAGTCTTGCTGCTTGTGGAAACCTTACAGGTAACAACAAAAAAGCTGCAGATACTACTTCAGGTGAAAAACCTGTAATCAAAATGTACCAAATCGGTGACAAACCAGATAACTTGGATGAATTGCTAGAAAATGCAAACAAAATCATCGAAGAAAAAGTCGGTGCTAAATTGGATATCCAATACCTTGGATGGGGTGACTATGATAAGAAAATGTCTGTTATCACATCATCTGGTGAAAACTATGATATCGCATTTGCATCTAACTATGTCGTAAATGCTCAAAAAGGTGCTTATGCTGACTTGACTGAATTGTATAAAAAAGAAGGAGCAGAGCTTTACAAAGCACTTGACCCAGCTTACATCAAAGGGAACACTGTAAACGGTAAGATCTATGCAGTACCAGTTGCAGCTAACGTTGCATCATCTCAAAACTTTGCCTTCAACGGAACTCTTCTTGCTAAATACGGTATCGATATTTCAGGTGTCACTTCATACGAAACACTTGAGCCAGTCTTGAAACAAATCAAAGAAAAAGCTCCAGATGTAGTACCATTTGCGGTTACGAAGAACTTTATTCCATCTGATAACTTTGACTACCCAGTACCAAACGGACTTCCATTTGTTATTGACCTTGAAGGAGACACTACTAAGATCGTAAACCGTTACGAAGTGCCTCGTTTCAAAGAACATTTGAAGACTCTTCACAAATTCTATGAAGCTGGATACATTCCAAAAGACGTAGCAACAAGCGACACTTCATTTGACCTTCAACAAGATACTTGGTTCGTTCGTGAAGAAACAGTAGGACCAGCTGACTACGGTAACAGCTTGCTCTCACGTGTTGCTAACAAAGACATCCAAATCAAACCAATCACTAACTTTATCAAGAAAAACCAAACAACACAAGTTGCCAACTTTGTTATCTCAAACAACTCTAAGAACAAAGAAAAATCAATGGAAGTGTTGAACCTCTTGAACACGAACCCTGAACTCTTGAACGGTCTTGTTTACGGTCCAGAAGGCAAGAACTGGGAAAAAATTGAAGGTAAAGAAAACCGTGTACGCGTCCTTGATGGCTACAAAGGAAATACTCACATGGGTGGATGGAACACTGGTAACAACTGGATTCTTTACATCAACGAAAACGTTACAGACCAACAAATCGAAGATTCTAAGAAACAATTGGCAGAAGCTAAAGAATCTCCAGCACTTGGATTCATCTTTAACACTGACAATGTGAAATCTGAAATCTCAGCAATTTCTAACACAATGCAACAATTCGATACAGCTATCAACACTGGTACTGTAGACCCAGATAAAGCTATTCCAGAATTGATGGAAAAATTGAAATCTGAAGGTGCCTACGAAAAAGTATTGAACGAAATGCAAAAACAATACGACGAATTCTTGAAAAACAAAAAATCATAAAATCGATTGATTTCGTGTATTCATTCCTAATTCCTAAAAATGTGATCACTGCCTTCCTTAGTTTTCTAGGGGAGGTAGTGATTTTTAGGATGTAAACATGAAAAGAGTGGTTCTGAGGGTTTATACGATGTGATACACATACATCTATAGGGGATTTATTATGAAAAAATATCGCCTTCTTTTCAAAATGAGTGCTGTCTTCTCTTACCTATTTTTCGTATTTGGCCTTTCTCAGCTGACGCTTATTGTCCAAAACTATTGGCAATTTTCTTCCCAGATTGGCAATTTCTTCTGGATTCAAAATATCTTGAGTTTGCTATTTAGCGGAGTCATGATTTGGATTCTGGTTAAGACAGGGCACGGCTATCTTTTTCGCATTCCAAGAAAAAAATGGCTTTGGTATTCGATTTTAACAGTATTAGTGGTAGTGCTCCAGATCTCTTTTAACGTTCAGACAGCTAAACATGTCCAGTCAACTGCTGAAGGTTGGGCTGTATTGATTGGTTATAGTGGGACTAACTTTGCAGAGCTAGGTATCTATATAGCCCTGTTCTTTCTGATTCCACTGATGGAAGAGTTAGTCTATAGAGGATTACTGCAACACGCCTTTTTTAAAGATTCGAGATTTGCTCTTGATTTGCTTCTTCCGTCCATTTTATTTGCTCTCCCTCATTTTTCAAACTTTCCTAGTCTGTTAGATATCTTCGTCTTTGCAACAGTTGGAATCATCTTTGCTGGTTTGACCCGCTATACCAAGAGCATTTATCCATCCTATGCGGTGCATGTGATTAATAATATTGTAGCGACCCTACCATTTTTGCTGACTTTTTTACATAGGGTGTGGTAAAATACTAGCACAAGAGTAAGAATTATAGTTTATCAAGTATTTCAGGAGGAAAATAAGAATGACACCATTAAAATGGTTTGCAGGAGGAAGTGAACGGCGTTGTGAAGCTATGACCATCATAGATTATCTATTGGAAGATATAAAGGCTGCGCCTCAACTTACTCCCTTGAAAAATCAGTTAGTGATTTATCAAAAACGATTAGAGGATGATGGAACCTCTACTCCATTTATTCTGAGCCAAATGAACGTCGACATCTCACGTGTGTTGATTGATAATAAGTTGATTTTGTCAGAAAATCAATCCGAGCAAATAAAAAAGTTGAGAGAATTATCTGCTATTCGCTATGGCTGCTAATGAAATGTAGGAATGAGCCTCCCTCTACAATTTCCGGTCAAATAAATTGCATTCGTTTTCCCAAGTGGGTATACTAGTATAGTTGAATGAAAAATTCTGAAAATTTAAGAATAGAAAAGAGAACAAATCTTATGGCAAAAGATATTCGTGTCTTACTTTACTACCTCTATACTCCAATTGAAAATGCAGAGCAATTTGCAGCAGATCACTTGGCTTTCTGTAAATCAATCGGCCTTAAAGGTCGTATCCTAGTCGCTGACGAGGGAATCAACGGAACCGTTTCAGGTGACTACGAAACAACTCAAAAATACATGGACTACGTTCACAGCCTCCCAGGAATGGAAGACCTCTGGTTCAAGATTGACGAAGAAAATGAACAAGCCTTCAAGAAGATGTTTGTTCGCTACAAGAAAGAAATTGTTCACCTTGGTTTGGAAGACAACGACTTTGACAACGACATCAACCCACTTGAGACAACAGGTGCATACTTGTCTCCAAAAGAGTTTAAAGAAGCCCTTCTTGACGAAGATACCGTTGTCCTTGACACACGTAACGATTATGAGTACGACCTAGGACATTTCCGTGGGGCTATCCGTCCAGACATCCGCAACTTCCGTGAGTTGCCACAATGGGTTCGTGATAATAAAGAAAAATTCATGGACAAGCGTGTCGTAGTTTACTGTACAGGTGGGGTTCGCTGTGAGAAATTCTCAGGCTGGATGGTGCGTGAAGGCTACAAAGATGTTGGCCAATTGCACGGAGGAATCGCAACTTATGGTAAAGACCCAGAAGTTCAAGGTGAGCTTTGGGATGGGAAAATGTATGTCTTTGACGAGCGTATCGCAGTTGATGTCAACCATGTTAACCCAACCATCGTAGGGAAAGACTGGTTTGATGGAACACCATGTGAACGCTATGTCAATTGTGGCAATCCCTTCTGTAACCGTCGTATCCTGACATCAGAAGAAAATGAAGATAAGTACCTTCGTGGATGCTCACACGAGTGCCGTGTTCACCCACGCAACCGCTATGTTGCTGAAAATGAATTGACACAAGCAGAAGTGGTGGAGCGCTTAGCTGCTATCGGTGAAAGCTTGGATCAAGTCGCTACAGTATAAAGCAAACAGCCTTTAGGGGCTGTTTTTCTATGCTTTTTATCTAAAAATCTAAAATTTGTTTCTGTATCTTTCAGGAAAATAGGGTATACTATGTGTAAACGATTTCAAAGGAGGCAAGTTATGGCGAAAACATTTTTTATCCCAAATAAAGAAAGCATTCTAGGACAACAGGAGGTCTTGACTGCCAAGTCCATCTTGGCCTTGGTGGAGGGTTTGGAGTCACACAGTTATGATGCGGTCTATCTCCGTCAGCCCCTCAATCGTCTCGAGTATATCGAGTGTGGGATTGTAGGCCAGTCGCAATTTCTCTTCAAAGTGAACTATGCGGATAGCCGAAAAGGCTATCAAGTGGAGATTCCAGACTTCCTTACCAGAGCGGACTGGGAGATTGTAGAAGCTCTCCTCCAAGCCCTATCAAGCAAGTTGGGGCAAGTGGTAGAAGGGCTAGAAGGGTTTGAGTTTGAAGCTTATTTCCGACAAATAGTTCAGAATTATCTAGCTGACAAAGCGGCTCGTCTAGTATACTGCCAAGGGATCTTGTCCCCTATCTATCTCAATAAGGAATACCTCGAGAGTTTTTTGGCTGAGGATGGATTGGCACATTTTGAAGAGTTGGTCAAGAAGGTTCAAGGCTCTGATGCCTACCTTGCCAGTATGAAATTCTACCCAGATGCCCAAGGCAAGGTACACGGTATCTACCACCTAGCCCAGGGAGTCAAGACGATTTTACCTAAGGAACCCTTTGTACCAGCACCCTATACCGAGCAGCTAGCAGGCAAGGAGCTTGTTTGGGAGATTGACCTAGTGACGATTTCTGGTGATGGGTCCAAAGCCAAAGACTATGAAGCCATCGCTCGCTTGGACTATGCAAGATTTCTAGAGTCACTACCAACAACATTTTACCACCAACTAGATGCCAATCAACTAGAAGTACAAGCCATCCTAGGACAAGACTTTGAAGAATTGGCAAGCATCGAGTAGACCTTGTCCAAAAAAGAGTAAGAATAAAAATCCCTGTCATTAACAAATGGCAGGGATTTTGGTTAAAAGAAGGTCAGGATGCGAAGGTAGTCCACTGTTAGCGCCAACTCTGCAATGAAGAAGGGTAAGAGAATAGCAGCATCAAGTAAGACAGCTAGTAAGAAACGATAAAATGGGTCAAGGCTACTGGTCTTACTTGGCTTGCTAATCACAAAGAGATTTCCAAGGGCAAAGATGGTCATGCTTAGAAGAGTGAGGATGCCAGCAAATCGTAAGCCACCAAAAAGTGCAAAGAAACTTGCTAGAGCTGTTAGGACAAGTGGTATAGCAAAGAGCCGGCTGTAACGATCGCAAGCTTCTTGGAATGTGAAGTCGCTCTCCTGGTCCAGCACACGTCGGACAGTAAAGCCTCCCAAAATGATAGAAAAGTAAAATAGAGCGCTAGCGACCAAGATAGAAAGCCCAGCAAAGAGATCTAAAGGAGGGAGCTGGTTAGGTAAACTATTGGCAATAGAGGCCATATAGCCGTAGTAGAGGTGCTTGATATGATAGATACTAAAGAAAAGGCTAATCGAGGATAGTAAAGTGAGCAGGCCAAAGACACTGTAACGATGCTTTTGGTCCGTATTCTTGCTGGCAGTTGGTTCTTGGATAGCGTCCAGCAACCAAGTCCAAAATAGTGCGATTTCTTCTTTGAACCGGGCAGTTTTACGAGGGTCAATGTCTGGGATATAGGGACTATCTAAAGCCTTGCTGAGGTTACTTTTCTCTTTTGCAGGGTTTTCTTGCTTGTGCTCCTCTTCAGCTTTCCCTTCTCCCTCTTCCTCGGTTTGGGCTTCTTCTATCGTTTCGGGAGCTTCCTCCTCATGCGTTTCCGACTCTTTAGGTGAGATAGGAGTTTCTTGGCTTACTTGTAGTTCGGTCTCCACAGTTTCTGAAGTCTCAGGCTCGTTGGGCTGGATTTCTGATTTTGTCTGAGGTGATTTCTTCTCAAGATCGGCACTTTCAAACCATTCTTGTGTCATGGTGGAACCTCCTTTTTTATGGTCGTTTTCTATTTTTAGATTAGCAGATGAAAGCGTTTTTGTCAATGGTTTCTAGATGGAGAAGAGTACTCTTCTTTAGGTAGGTAGATATCCTGGTTGGCTTTTGCAATGAGCAGGTCCTTGACATCTGCTTTGTCTGTCTTGTATGGGTTGGCAAGTTCATTCTCTTTTTGTCCACGATGTTCTTCTTTGGGTTTATGATAGATACCACCATGCTGAGAAGAAAGATCTAGATTGATACGGTCAGTCTCTTTCTGGGAGAGAATGAGGTTTAGAGTGGAATGGGCCTCTAGCTCAACCTTGCCGTGGGCCTTGATATTCTCAGCATAGATGTGTTCCCTTTCCGTCTTGACCTGGCTATCTGTCAATTCGGTATCAAAGATATTGATGATATGAGGTGTCGTTAGTGTACTATTCTTGATAGAGCTTTCTGTTATTCTTAAGAGATAGCCTTTTGCTTTGATTGTTGCATTTTCAAGATTGGCTTGACGAATATTGGTTTGTCCACGATTGGCTGAGACGGTGATAGCTTGCAGCTTTCTTCCTTTAGGGAGGGAGAGAACGACTTCGTCAAAACGATTAGAATAGTTGCTGGCGATACGAAGTAGGCCTTCGATTCCTGAACCGAGAAAGCGATGTTGGGAGGCTTGTTTGTCAGTGACGCTTAGTGTTTTGTCACTCATGCCAGTAGTCAGATCGTGACGACCAGACACGGAAGGATGATAGGTGATGTGAATCTTGTCATCTACAGACTCTGTGATGGTTAGGCTATGTTCCTCAAGGGTCAAATCAAGCTTTTCCACTTCACTTCCAAAGGTCACTTCTTCGATACGATTGTCATAGACGGGGTCTTTTGACATGGCAAGCAAACTTTGAATACCATTGGACTGCGCACCTACAATGATCATGATAAAACCGAGGATTGTAGAAACCACACCAAAAATGAGAAATCCTTTTGTCAATTTACGCATGTCTATCACCTCTCTTTCCTTTTTTAAGAATCCATTGTGCTAAGCGGACGATTAGGAGGCCAAAGAAACGAGCTACATAGGAGATACCTAGTAGAACAAGAGAAGAAGCACCGATAGAAAGCAAACCAGCCCCAAAAATCAAGATAAAGGCAGATTTGGCTTCGACTAGGACACTAAAGCTCTCTATGATAAAGAGTCCACCTAGCAGGATACCCGTTACAGAGACGGTAAAAAAGGCTAAAATGACGGAGACGGCTGCGATAATAATACCGATGATGGCCATGAGGATGCCGATCCCGACCGGAATTCCGATAGGAGCTACTAGCAGGGCCAGGAGGGCAATGTGTAGCAGTTGACGGTCATTCTTTTGAGCAGGGGCTTCATTGACTTTTTTATCGAGAAGATCAGAGAGGACATCATGAGCCGCTTCTTTTGGTGTTCCTAGACTGGCAATGAGTTCCTCTTCGCCCTCTGAACCTGCATCGTCAAATAGTTCCTTAAAGTAGTCCATAGCTTCGATGCGGTCAGCTTCAGGCAGTTTATTGAGATAGGTTTCTAACTGAGTCAGATAGTCAGTTCTTGTCATGGCGGATACTCCCTTCTATGATGCCGTTGACGGTGTCGGTATAGAGCGTCCACTCTTCCTTTAGAGTAACGAGCTGCTCTACGCCCCGATTGGTCAAGGAGTAGTATTTGCGCATACGCCCCTGAAACTCTCTAGAGTAGGTGGTCAGAAAGCCACTGGCTTCCAATTTTTTGAGAATGGGATAGAGCGTAGATTCTTTGATATTGGCGATGAGCTTAATGGTTTGACTAATCTCATAACCATAAGAATCCCCCTGCTCCAGTACAGCCAAGATGAGAAACTCGATCAAGGCAGAGGATGTTGGGAAGTACATGGGAAACCTCCTTTATATTATATAAAAATTTTATATATACTCTTTTCAAATATATTGTATCTCAATATGAAAGCCCTGTCAAGAAATATGTGTAAAAATTTTACATATAAAAAACTCCTAGTAAAAACTAGAAGTTTAGAGGATTTTATCAGCCCGATCCACCATAAAGAGTGAGACGGTCATGATGCTATCGATGACTAGAAGGGCAAGGACAGCTGGAATCCAAGATTGGAAAAGTTCAAAACTGTAACCAAACAAGGCGGGTCCAAAAGCAGCTAAGATGTAGCCTCCTGTTTGCGCTAGTCCTGATAGCTGAGCGGTCTTTTCAGGAGAACTGGTTTTAAGCGAGAAGCAAACCATGAGGTAGGGGAAGAGGGCACTGCAGGCCGTTCCAATCAAGAGATGGACGACTAACCAGTAGAGGAAATTATTGGCTGGATACAAGAGCATGGCAATTCCCATCATACCAGCGATAGAGATAATTGCCAGCATGATTCGACGGTGACTATCTGATAGACGAGTCGTCAGACTTGGAACAGTCATCGAAAAAGGAATGCTGATCAGTGAGAAGATAGAAGCCAGAAGAGCCGCATCACTATTAGAAATACCAGCACTAACAGCCATAGTTGGCAACCAGGTCATACTTGTATAAAAGAGCAAGGACTGAAGCCCGCCAAAGATAATGATAGCCCAGACATCTTTACTTTTTAGAATATTCTCTTTGACTTGCTTTTCTTTTTGGCTTTCTAGGTGGTGGTTGTGGCGATGATTTGGCAACCAGACTAGCAGAGTGACCAGACAGAGAAAGCTGAGAACGAGGATAAGTCCCTTCCAAGAACTAGCTTGGGTGATAGGGACCGAAAGATAAGAAGCGATGGCTGTCGAAATTCCCATGGCAGTGACATAGAGAGTTGTTAGGAAGCTAATCTTTTGAGGCTGATTTGCCTGAATCATACTTGGGAGAAGAACATTGAAAATAGCAATGCTCGCTCCCACAATTAGTGTCCCTAGATAGAGAAGGGGAAGATTGAAAATCCGAATGACAGAGCCAACAGTTAAGATTAGGAGACAGTATGTAAAGAGATGTTCCAACCCGATTTTTTGTGCCAAGCGGCTTGCAAAAGCAGAGAAAAGAGCAAACATCAAGAGAGGGAGACTGGTTAAAATCCCAAGAGAGCTAACCTCCACTCCTAGTCCCTGAGCAATATCTCCTAAAATAGTTGGAAGAGCAGTAAAAGGAGATCGTAAAACAGTCCCGATTAAGACAATTCCTAGAACAAAAAAGAGTGATTGTTTTTTCATAAAAACCTCGATAAGATGATTTTAATAACAGCTTATTTTAAGGTTTTTTCCTTATAATGTCAAGTAATGACAGCCAAGACAGTTCAATCAATGGAAGTGAAAATAAAGTGAAAAGAGACAGATTTCTTTACTAGAATTTTCCTTGATTTGATATAAAAATAGGAAACTAGGGAATTTTGTGATAAAATAGTGGAAGGAAATCTATACATTGGAGAAAAACTGTGCCTGAAAAGCAAAAAATCAGCGTCTTGATGTCGGTCTATGTAAAGGAAAATCCGACGTTTTTAAAAGATGCTATTAAAAGTGTTCAAAACCAGACCTTGAAACCGAGTGAACTTGTTCTCGTAGAGGATGGACCTCTCACACCAGAACTCTATCAGGTGCTAGATGAAGTGGAAGCTCAGTCAGACATTCCAGTTAAACGGTGCCCCTTAGAAGAAAATCAAGGTTTAGGCTTGGCTCTTCGATACGGTGTTTTACAGTGCCAGTATGACATTATTGCCCGCATGGATACGGATGATTTAGCCGTTCCGGATCGTTTTGAGAAACAGCTTCAGCTAATGGAGAAAGAAGATCTCGATCTCTTAGGCGGGCATATCGCAGAGTTCATTGACAATCCAGATGAGATTGTTTCTTATCGTCGTGTTCCAACTCAGCATGCAGACATTGTGGCTTATCAGAGAATGAGAAGCGCCTTTAACCATATGACAGTTATGTTTAAAAAGGGCATGGTCCTCAAGGCAGGCAACTATGAAGATGGCCTTTACATGGAGGATGACCTCCTTTGGCTCAATATGATTGCTGCAGGTGCCAAGACTGGGAACCTAGATCAAATCTTGTGTAAGGTTCGTGTCGGTGCAGGGATGTTTGAGCGTCGAGGTGGCTTACGTTACCTTAAACTCTATCGTCAAGCTCGCCAACGGATGCTTGAGCGAGGGCAAATTTCTTACATGGAATATGCTAAAAGTGTAGCCATTCAGGCAATTGTTGCACTTTGTCCAGGCTTTGTACGTCAGTTTATCTTCGTCAAACTTTTAAGAAAGAGAAAGTAAGCCCCGATAGACTGAATGATTCAGGTTATCATAACAACAGTATCATCTGACTCTTTTAAGGGGGAGTAAATTCCTATGAATAAAAAACTAACAGATTATGTGATTGATCTGGTTGAAATTTTAAATAAACAGCAAAAACAAGTGTTTTGGGGGATATTCGATATTCTGAGTATGGTGGTTTCTATCATCGTATCTTATATCTTGTTTTATGGCCTTATAAATCCTGCGCCTGTGGATTACGTGATCTACACTCTTTTAGCCTTCCTCCTCTATCAAATCATGATTGCGTTTTGGGGGCTAAATGCTAGTATTAGTCGTTATAGCAAGATTACGGATTTCATGAAAATCTTTTTCGGAGTGATGCTCAGCAGTGTTCTTTCTTATGGAATCTGCTATGCCTTCCTTCCATTGTTTTCTATCCGTTTCATCGTGCTCTTCATTTTGTTGAGTACCTTCCTCATCTTGCTTCCTCGTATCACTTGGCAGTTGATTTATTCCAAACGTAAAAAAGGTAGTGGAGATGGGGAGCATCGTCGTACCTTCTTGATCGGTGCTGGTGATGGTGGTGCCCTCTTTATGAACAGCTACCAACATCCAACTAGCGACCTTGAGCTAGTGGGGATATTGGATAATGATGAAAAGAAAAAGGGACAAAAACTAGGTGGAATCCCAGTTCTGGGCTCTTATGATAATCTACCTGAATTAGCTAAACGTCACCAAATCGAGCGTGTCATCGTAGCGATCCCTTCGCTTGACCCATCAGAGTACGAACGCATCTTGCAGATGTGTAATAAGCTAGGCGTCAAATGTTACAAGATGCCTAAGGTTGAGACAGTCGTTCAAGGACTCCATCAACCAGGCAGTGGTTTCCAGAAAATTGATATCACAGACCTTTTGGGCCGTCAGGAAATTCGTCTCGACGAATCGCGTCTGGGTACTGAGATTACAGGCAAGACCATCCTGGTGACAGGAGCCGGTGGTTCGATTGGTTCGGAGATTTGTCGTCAGGTTAGCCGCTTCAATCCCGAACGTATCGTCTTACTTGGACATGGTGAAAACTCAATCTATCTCGTTTATCATGAATTGATCCGTACATTCCAAGGGATTGATTATGTTCCTGTTATTGCAGATATTCAGGACTATGACCGTCTCTTGCAGGTGTTTGAGCAGTACAAACCAGCCATTGTTTATCATGCTGCAGCCCACAAACACGTTCCGATGATGGAGCGCAATCCAAAAGAAGCCTTCAAGAACAATATCCTCGGTACCTACAATGTTGCCAAGGCTGTTGATGAGGCCAAAGTACCTAAGATGGTCATGATTTCGACTGACAAGGCAGTCAATCCACCAAATGTTATGGGTGCGACTAAGCGCGTGGCAGAATTGATTGTCACTGGCTTTAACCAACGTAGTAAATCAACCTACTGTGCAGTCCGTTTTGGGAATGTTCTGGGTAGTCGTGGTAGTGTGATTCCTGTCTTTGAACGTCAGATTGCTGAAGGCGGTCCTGTAACGGTGACAGACTTCCGTATGACACGTTACTTTATGACCATTCCAGAGGCCAGTCGTCTGGTAATCCATGCTGGCGCTTATGCCAAGGACGGAGAAGTCTTTATCCTCGATATGGGTAAACCAGTTAAGATCTATGACTTGGCTAAGAAAATGGTCCTTCTAAGCGGGCACACAGAAAGTGAAATTCCAATCGTTGAGGTCGGTATCCGCCCAGGTGAAAAACTCTATGAGGAACTCTTGGTTTCGACCGAATTGGTTGATAACCAAGTTATGGACAAGATTTTCGTTGGTAAGGTAAACGTCATGCCGCTAGAAGCCATCGATCAAAAGATTGAAGAGTTCCGTTCACTCAGCGGAGATGAGCTCAAAGAAGCCATCATTTCCTTTGCAAATGAGACAACCCATGCTGAGTAAGAGTGTCTATCTACTTTCATAATGAAACAGCTATCGCCAGTTTTCTGAGGAAATCAGAAAGCTGGTTTTTAGAATAGCAAACTAGAGATGTATCTACCTACCACATGAAAATTTCCCTCATTAAAGAAATTCGTAGCAGTTGGTAGATGTATAGATATGCGACAGTGTGATAAAGCGTTTTCTAATTCGAGAAAAATTATAGAATAGTAACTGTTGAGATCGATAGAAATCTTTGCATACTTCATTGGCTCGATATCCCGATAGACCTTGTAAATTATGATAAAATATGGTAAACTATACAAATAAAAATAAAGGAGATTATTGTATGTTTAATGCTTATAAGAACTTTTGGAAGGGTTATGTTAACTTTACTGGTCGTTCGACTCGTTCGGAGTACTGGTGGATCTATTTTACAAACTTATTAATCTGTCTTCCTGCTTATACGAAATATCATGCTGCAGTGTCAACTCGTCCATATAACATGGAGGCAATCCGTAGTTTACAAGCTATGAGCGGTTTTTACTTCTTTTTAGCGGCTATTCTCATGTTGCCTTCTATCGCCGTGACTGTTCGTCGCTTACGGGATGCTGGTTTCCACTGGGCCTTTATCTTCATTGCTTTGGTTCCTATCGTTGGGCCGATTGCGCTTATTGTGATGCTTGCTTGGCCAAGTAAGAAGGATGAAGATACAGATACTGAAGAACAGGATCAAATTACTGCTTAAGCAAGGAGTTGATTCCTTCTGATAGTAACAACATATAAAAAATACTCCTCAACCTAGTTCACTAGTGTTAGGAGTATTTTTGTATGGTTAAAGCTGGCTAATGATATCGTCAATGGTACGGGCAATCCAGTCAGGCTGATAGCTGAGTAAATCAGCTTCTTCTCCAAATCCCCAAGTAACAGCAAACTTTTTAATACCAGTTTCTTGGGCTCCAATCATATCAAACTTGGTATCCCCAATGATGAGGACTTGGTCTGCAGGGAGTTGATGCGTTTGCAAGGCGTAACGGATGACATCCGCCTTGTGTGGCGTTTCAGGACTAGAACCGTAAATGCCATCAAAGAAATGATGGATTCCCAGATTTTTAGTCATATCCTGGGCAGTCGGAGTATTCTTTGTTGTAGTGATATAGAGAGGGTAGTTTTGAGAGAGTTCTTGGAGCAATTCCGTCATTCGGGGGAAGAGTTGCGCTTCGTGGATTCCTTTTTTCTTGTAGTAAGAACGATAGATTTGAACAGCTTCCGAGATTTGTTCCTTGGGAAGACATGTTGCAAAACTACTTTCAAGGGGCGGTCCCATAAAACCACGAATGGTTTTGGCATCAGGGCTTGGAACTCCTAGCTCTTTAAAGGTATGGGTAAAGGCATTGTGGATCCCGAGGGAACTGTCAACCAGGGTTCCGTCTAGATCAAAAAAGATTGCTGAGATAGAGGGCATACTTTCTCCTAATAGATGAGTTTATTCGCCGAAGATTTCTTTTTGTAGGCGACGACCAGTAGGTGTGGCAGCGAGTCCACCCTCAGCCGTTTCACGAAAGGCAGTTGGGAGGCTGGATCCGACTTGGTACATGGCATCGATAACTTCATCGACAGGGATCTTAGATTCGATACCTGCCAAGGCCATATCAGCCGCGATAAAGGCAAAGCTGGCTCCCATGGCATTGCGCTTAACACAAGGAACTTCAACCAAACCAGCGACGGGGTCGCAGATGAGGCCCAGCATATTTTTAATGACAAAGGCGATGGCTTGACTAGCCTGATAGGGGCTTCCACCTGCGGCCAAGGTCAAGGCTGCGGCACTCATGGCAGAGGCAGAGCCGACTTCGGCCTGACAACCACCTTCAGCACCTGAGATAGAAGCGTTGTTTGCGATAACCAATCCAAAGGCACCCGCGGCAAAGAGGAAATCAAGTTGTTCTTCATGGCTAAGGTCTAATTTTTGGATAGCAGCAGTGAGAACAGCTGGCAAACAACCAGCGCTTCCTGCGGTTGGAGTGGCGCAGACCAAGCCCATTTTAGCGTTGTGTTCATTGACTGCGATGGCATTTCGGGCTGCTGATAGGATGGTAAAGTCTGACAAGGCCTTGCCACTTTTGAGATGGCGGTCTAGTTTGGCCGCATCTCCACCCGTTAAGCCGCTACGGGATTTATTTTCACTGAGGCCGAGCTCGACAGAGGCTTTCATGACTTCTAGATTGCGTTCCATGAGGAGGAGAACTTCTGGTCGTTCCCGACCGGTTAGTTGATATTCTGTTGCAATCATGAGTTCTGCGACATTTCCTTGGAAGTCTAGATCCGCCTGCTCGACCAATTCTTTGATAGAATAAAACATGTTTCCTCCTACTTAAAGAAATTGACATTGTGGAGATGAGGGATTTTTCGGATTTCTTCAATCGCCTCTTCGCAACTTCGACTATCGACTTCGATAATCATGATGGCTTTTTCTCCAGCTTTTTCCCGAGTCACATTCATCTGGGCGATATTGATATCGAAACGAGAGAGAGCTTCTGTGACATGGGCAATCATACCCGGAATATCCTGATGCACGATGATGATAGTCGGGGTATTCATGTTAAGAGAGATGGCAAAGCCATTGAGTTCCGTGACCTGGATATTTCCCCCACCGATGGAAATACCTGTCACACTAATGGACTTGTGTTCATTTTTCACAGTAATTTTAGTGGTATTAGGATGAGGAGCGTTGCTATCTTTCTGAATGGTCCAGACAATCTTAATACCACGTTTATGGGCAATCTCTAGGCTATTTGGAATGTCGGGATCGTCCGTATCCATACCTAATATACCAGCGACGAGAGCAAGGTCAGTTCCATGACCACGGTAGGTCTTGGCAAATGAGTTAAATAATTGGAATTCGACTTCTGTCGGCGTATCATCAAAGATGGAAGAGACGATTTTCCCGATGCGAACAGCTCCAGCAGTATGGCTACTTGATGGGCCAATCATAACTGGTCCGATAATGTCAAAGACAGATTGAAAACGAAGTGAGTGCATCTGTTTCCCCTTACAAAGATTCTTATATCTATTATATCAAAGAATGGACCTCTGCGCTTATTTCCCTTATCAAAAACTTAAAATGATTAAAGTTAGTATAAAATAAGGTCTTTTGTGACAAAAACCTCCTTAAAACGGTAAATATAAAACATTTTTGTAATATTTCTACATATAACCGTTAAACAACGGTAACATTTAAAAGGTATCATAGATATATCCAATGGAAGGAGAATTTTTAGATATGTCATTAACAACTAAAAAAATTAAAACAACTATCGCAGGAGTAGCAGCTTTGCTTGCTTTCTTTGCTCCATCACTTGCATCTGCCCAAGAAACTGTAACTTACACAGTTAAATCAGGTGATACTCTTTCAGAAATCGCTGAGAAGTACAACACAACTGTTGAAAAATTGGCAGCGAAAAACAACATCAAAGATATTCATCTTATCTATGTTGACCAAGTTTTGGTTATCGAAGGAACAGCTTCAACTGTAGCTCCAGCAGCAACAACGGAAGAAACAGCTCCAGTAGCTACAGAAACAGTTGAAGAAGCTCCAGCAGCAACAACAACTTATGAAGCCCCAGCTGCACCTGCAACTCCAGCAGCTCCAGCAGCAGAAAGCAACACTGCAGCAGCTTCTACTGTAAGTGGTTCTGAAGCAGAAGCTAAAGAATGGATCGCTCAAAAAGAATCAGGTGGTAGCTACACTGCTACAAACGGACGTTACATCGGACGTTACCAATTGACAGATTCATACTTGAACGGTGATTACTCAGCTGAAAACCAAGAACGTGTAGCAGATGCCTACGTTGCAGGACGTTACGGTTCATGGACAGCTGCCAAGAACTTCTGGCTTAACAACGGTTGGTATTAAGAATAAAAGAGTCCTTTAGGGCTCTTTTTTTGTTTGTCTATAACAAAAAGTGTAAGGATCTTCTCAGCAATGCTCTATTTGTATAATTTCGACAAAATTCTTCAAATTGTTTTAAAACTAAAATAGTATAAATAAGCTTATTATATGTAAAAATACATCATATAATAAGCTTTTTCTTGATTTAAATGAAATAAAATACAGTTTTTTCTTGACAAACGAGAACGAGAAGAGTATTATTTATACAATAATAAAGTATAAAAATAAAAGGAGGCTCTTCTATGAATAAAGTGAAGAAGGTGTTGATGACGATGTTTGGTTTGCTTATGTTTCCCTTATTATTTGCTTGTAGTAACACTCAATACCAAGGTGTTGAAGCCATTAAGGCTAAAGGAAAATTGGTGGTGGCCCTAAATCCAGAGTTTGCTCCATTCGAATACCAGAAATTGGTTGATGGGAAAAATCAGATTGTAGGTTCAGATGTTGAGCTAGCCAAAGCCATCGCAAAGGAACTTGGTGTAGAAGTGGAGTTCTCTCCAATGAGTTTTGACAATGTACTGGCTAGTCTTGATTCAGGTAAGGCCGATCTTGCCATATCAGGTGTTTCCAAAACGGAGGAGAGAAGTCAAGTTTACGATTTTTCGATTCCCTACTACACTTCGAAAAATAAGGTTATCGTAAGAAAATCTGAATTAACGAATTACCAATCTGTGAAGGATTTGGCTCAGAAAAAGGTTGGAGCGCAGAAAGGTTCTATCCAGGAAACTTTGGCCAAAGAAACCTTGCAGAATTCTTCTCTCGTTTCACTTCCTAAAAATGGGAATTTGATAACAGATTTGAAATCAGGGCAACTAGATGCGGTTATCTTTGAGGAACCAGTGGCGAAAGGATTTGTAGAGAATAATCCAGACCTAGCCATCGCTGAGTTTGATTTTGACAATGACAAGGAAGATTCCTACGCTGTTGCGATGAAAAAAGACAGTAAGGAATTGAAAGAAGCGGTTGACAAAACCATCCAGAAATTGAAGGATTCTGGGGAGTTGGACAAATTGATTGACGATGCTTTTAAAGCCTCTATCGAAAAATAGAAAGAAGGAAGAGAAATGAGTAAGGAAAAGGTCATTTTAGCCTATTCAGGTGGATTGGATACATCAGTTGCTATTACATGGTTAAAAAAAGACTATGATGTGATCGCTGTTTGTATGGATGTGGGGGAAGGAAAAGATTTGGAGTTCATCCACGATAAAGCTCTCAAGGTTGGGGCTGTAGAGTCTTATGTCATTGATGTTAAGGAAGAATTTGCTAATGACTATGTATTAGTGGCCCTTCAGGCACATGCCTACTACGAACAGAAGTATCCCTTGGTATCTGCTCTGAGTCGCCCTCTTATTTCAAAAAAACTCGTTGAAATAGCTCATCAGACGGGGGCAACCACAATTGCACATGGTTGTACAGGTAAGGGAAACGACCAAGTTCGGTTTGAAGTCTCTATTGCAGCTTTGGATCCCAATTTAAAAGTAGTTGCGCCTGTTCGTGAGTGGAAATGGTCTCGTGAAGAAGAAATCCAATATGCCAAAGAAAACGGTGTTCCAGTTCCTGCTGACCTTGACAATCCTTACTCTGTCGATCAAAATCTTTGGGGACGTGCAAATGAATGTGGTGTTTTGGAAAACCCTTGGAACCAAGCACCAGAAGAAGCATTTGGAATCACATCTTCGCCAGAAGAGGCACCAGACAGTCCAGAATTTATTGACATTGAGTTTAGCTGCGGGGTGCCCATCTCCCTCAATGGAGAAAAGATGAAAGTGGTGGCTTTGATTCAAAAGCTCAATGAAATTGCGGGCAAACACGGTGTTGGTCGTATTGACCATGTGGAAAATCGCCTAGTCGGTATTAAGTCAAGAGAGATTTATGAGTGCCCAGGTGCTGTGACTTTATTGGCAGCTCATAAGGAGATTGAAGACTTGACTCTTGTGAGAGAAGTGGCTCATTTCAAACCTATTATCGAAAATGAGTTGTCCAATCTCATCTATAATGCCTTGTGGTTTAGCCCAGCAACTCAGGCTTTGATTGCCTATATCAAGGAGACACAGAAAGTTGTCAATGGAACTGCAAAAGTTAAACTTTATAAGGGGAACGCTCAGGTAGTGGCTCGGAAATCTCCAAATTCTCTTTACGATGAAAATTTGGCGACTTATACCAGTGCGGATACTTTTGACCAAGATGCGGCTGTTGGATTTATCAAGCTTTGGGGGCTTCCGACTAAGGTTTATTCAGAAGTTCAGAAAAATGTTGAGTAGTGATGCGATAGAAAGGGACGACGGGATATGCCGAAAAATACAAAATTATGGGGTGGTCGATTTGAAGGCACTGTGGAAGATTGGGTAGAGCAGTTCGGTGCGAGTATTTCCTTTGATCATCAGCTGGCAAAATTTGATTTGATGGGTTCCCTAGCTCATGTTCAAATGCTAGGACAGACTGGCATTTTAAGCTTGGAAGAGGCAGAGCAGATCCAAGATGGTCTGCAAGCTTTGTTGCGAGATTTAGAGGCAGGGGAGCTTCATTTTGATATTGCAAATGAAGATATTCATATGAATATGGAAGTGTTGCTGACAGAAAAAATCGGTCCTCTGGCTGGGAAATTGCACACGGCTCGTTCTCGGAATGACCAAGTCGCAACGGATATGCACTTATATCTAAAGGAGCAGCTTGGCCATGTTTTGGATAAGTTGGCGAATCTGAACAGTGTTTTGCTGGATTTGGCTGAAAAACATGTGGAAACCATCATGCCAGGCTATACTCATTTGCAGCACGCCCAACCGATTAGCTTTGCCCACCATCTCATGGCTTATTACAATATGTTTCAAAGGGACAGCGAACGCTTTGCATTTAACATGAAACATACGGACCTATCTCCCCTGGGTGCGGCAGCCTTGGCGGGGACAACTTTTCCAATCAATCGTCAATTATCGAGTGATTTACTGGGCTTCCAACAACCCTATACCAATTCCTTGGACGCAGTGAGTGACCGTGATTTTATCTTAGAATTTCTGTCAAATGCCAGCATTTTGATGATGCATATGAGCCGTTTTTGTGAAGAAATCATCAATTGGTGCAGTTTTGAGTATCAGTACATTAGCTTGTCTGATAGCTTTTCAACGGGTTCGTCTATCATGCCCCAGAAGAAAAATCCTGATATGGCCGAATTGATTCGAGGGAAGACAGGACGGGTTTACGGGCACTTGCTTGGACTATTGACCGTCATGAAATCTTTGCCTCTGGCCTACAATAAGGATTTGCAAGAGGACAAGGAAGGCATGTTTGATACAGTAGAAACGATTTTGAATTCTCTGGATGTGCTGGCAGGTATGCTATCGAGCATGCAGGTTAATCAGGCCAAAATGCAGCAATCCACAGAGAATGATTTTTCGAATGCGACCGAACTGGCAGACTATTTGGCAGAAAAAGGTCTTCCCTTTAGAGAAGCGCATGAAATAGTGGGGAAATTGGTTCTAGACTCTATCAAGCATGGTAAAAACATCCAAGATTGGGATTTGGAGGAGTTGCAAGTCTACCATCCCTTGATTGAAGAGGATATTTATATCTACTTGCGCCCAGAAACCGCTGTTCAGAGACGGAATTCCTTAGGAGGAACCGGCTTTGAGCAAGTGAAATACCAGATAGAACAAGCGAAGAAAGAACTTAAAGGGGAAAATTGATTCGTTTGCAAAGGAAGAAAGAGAGGTTGAGGTGATTTATCAACCTCTTTCTTGTCTTCTCTAACCAAGCGTGTTATAATGAATACTGCTCAAGCGACCTTCAATCGTTGAAGCACACACGACCTTCAATCGTGAATAAACGAATAGATGGGAGACTTACCATGAGTGATAACTCTAAAACACGTGTTGTTGTAGGGATGAGTGGTGGTGTTGATTCGTCGGTGACGGCTCTCTTTCTCAAGGAGCAGGGCTACGATGTGATCGGTATCTTCATGAAGAACTGGGATGACACAGACGAAAACGGCGTCTGTACGGCGACCGAAGATTACAAGGATGTGGCTGCAGTGGCAGACCAGATCGGCATTCCTTACTACTCTGTCAATTTTGAAAAAGAGTACTGGGACCGCGTTTTTGAGTATTTCCTAGCGGAATACCGTGCAGGGCGCACGCCAAATCCAGACGTTATGTGTAACAAGGAAATCAAGTTCAAGGCCTTTTTGGATTATGCTATGACCTTGGGTGCAGACTATGTAGCGACTGGGCATTATGCTCGAGTGGCGCGTGATGAGGATGGCATCGTTCACATGCTTCGTGGCGTGGACAATGGCAAGGACCAGACCTATTTCCTCAGTCAACTTTCGCAAGAACAACTTCAAAAAACCATGTTCCCATTGGGACATTTGGAAAAGCCTGAAGTTCGCAGACTCGCAGAAGAAGCAGGACTTGCGACTGCTAAGAAGAAAGACTCGACAGGGATTTGCTTTATCGGAGAAAAGAACTTTAAAAACTTTCTCAGTAACTATCTGCCAGCTCAGCCTGGTCGCATGATGACTGTGGATGGTCGCGATATGGGTGAGCATGCCGGCCTTATGTACTATACGATTGGTCAGCGTGGCGGACTCGGTATCGGTGGCCAACACGGTGGTGACAATGCCCCTTGGTTCGTTGTCGGAAAAGACCTGAGCAAGAATATCCTCTATGTCGGCCAAGGTTTCTACCATGATTCGCTTATGTCAACCAGCCTAGAAGCCAGTCAAGTTCATTTTACTCGTGAGATGCCAGAGGAATTTACGCTAGAATGTACGGCTAAATTCCGCTACCGTCAGCCTGATTCTAAGGTGACAGTACATGTCAAAGGAGATAAGGCAGAGGTCATCTTTGCGGAACCGCAACGCGCCATCACACCAGGACAGGCAGTTGTCTTTTACGATGGCGATGAGTGTCTCGGTGGCGGTTTGATTGACAATGCCTACCGCGATGGACAGGTTTGTCAGTACATTTAAGATTTTCTAAGAGGAAAGAGAATGTTTCAGTTTTTTAAGAAAAAAACGGCTAAAAAAGAGCAAACAATGAGCCTCTCTGACTATAAGAAAGAGTATTTGAGAGAGAAAACGACAGAGTCAATTGAAGCCTTGTTCAAGGAATTGAAACAAGCTAAAGTCTGGGTCCCCTTCAATCCGAATCTTCTGGATGAGAGTGATGAACAAGAAGGGGTACGACTAAAACCGGATATTCTGCGAAAGGGAGACGACTACTTCTATCCTTGTTTCTTAACTGAACAAGATATTCCCAGGGACTATTATGACCGTTTTTCCTGGTTGCAATTACCTCTTACGGACTGTTTATCTGTTGCGGAAGAGATAGGGGAGTTTCCGGTGAGAGGGATTGTTCTGGATGCCTTCTCTGACCCAGTCGAGATTGACAAAGGAGCTTTTGAAGCGATTCGCCAATTATAGTACATTTAGATTGACAAATTTTCTCAATTTGCTACAATAATAAAAGCAATAGAAATGATGGTCAAAGCTCATGGATGTTGCAGGCTTTTTTGTCCTGCACTTCTTTGGAGTTTTGACTGTTTTTGTGTCGTTTAAGGGAAAGGACAAAAATGACTCAACAAGACTTTCGGACAACAGTGGGAGACACGGTCTTTGGTGTTCGGGCGGCAGCCTTGATTCTCCAAAATGGCAAGCTCCTAGTTACTAAAGACAAGGGTAAATATTACACTATCGGCGGTGCGATTCAAGTCAATGAAAGCACGGAAGACGCGGTAGTCCGTGAAGTGAAGGAAGAACTAGGTGTCAAAGCTCAAGCTGGGCAGCTAGCTTTCGTGGTTGAAAATCGTTTTGAACAGGACGGTGTTTCCTATCACAACATCGAGTTTCATTACCTGGTGAATTTGCTTGAAGAAGCTCCATTGACCATGCAGGAAGATGTGAAAAGGCAACCTTGTGAGTGGATTGATTTGGATCAGCTCCAGAATATCCAGCTAGTTCCAGCCTTTTTAAAAACAGCCCTACCAGAATGGAACGGCCAACTAAAACACATTCATCTTGAGGAATAGGAGAGAAAATGATGGTTAAGCTTATTGCCCATGTACTTGTTCATAGTGGTGGTGATTATTTGCTCATTCAGCGTTCGGAAATTAAAAGAGGAGAACCCAACGTTTATCCAACTTACTGGGATATTCCTGGTGGCGGGGTTGAAAAGGGTGAACTTCCGCGAGATGGTGCTCTTAGAGAATGCATTGAAGAAGCGGGAGTTAGGCTAGATAGCAGTTCGCTCAAACTTCTTCACGAAGATAGTCAACTGGATACCTCTAAGGATACGGTTTTTACTCGCTTAGTTTATAAAGCAGAGTGGATTGGGGAGAAGCCAATTATCAGATTAGATCCTGAAGAGCATACACACTTTAAATGGGTTACTATGGATCAAGCTCTAGAGGAGGAGAAGTTAGTTCCTTATTTGCGAGAAATTTTTGAAAGGTTAAGAAATGACTTATAATTTTACGGAAGAATACGATATTATTGTAATTGGTGCGGGGCACGCGGGGGTAGAAGCATCTCTAGCAGCCAGCCGTATGGGCTGTAAGGTCTTGCTTGCGACCATCAACATTGAAATGCTGGCTTTCATGCCTTGTAACCCTTCAATCGGTGGTTCTGCCAAGGGGATTGTCGTGCGTGAAGTCGATGCCCTCGGTGGCGAGATGGCCAAAACCATTGACAAGACTTACATCCAGATGAAGATGCTCAATACTGGGAAAGGTCCAGCTGTCCGTGCCCTTCGTGCGCAAGCTGACAAGGAGCTTTACTCTAAGGAGATGCGCAAGACAGTTGAAAATCAAGAAAATCTCACCCTTCGTCAAACCATGATTGATGAAATTTTGGTGGAAGATGGCAAGGTTGTCGGTGTGCGTACAGCTACCCATCAAGAGTATGGAGCAAAAGCGGTTATTGTAACCACAGGAACAGCCCTCCGTGGGGAAATCATCATCGGAGACCTCAAGTACTCATCAGGTCCTAATCACAGTCTTGCTTCTATTAACCTAGCTGATAATCTCAAGGAATTGGGCCTCGAAATCGGTCGTTTCAAGACAGGAACCCCTCCACGTGTCAAGGCTTCCTCTATCAACTACGATGTGACAGAGATTCAGCCAGGAGATGAAGCACCAAATCACTTCTCATATACTTCACGTGATGAGGACTATGTCAAGGATCAAGTGCCATGCTGGTTGACCTATACCAATGGTACCAGTCATGAAATTATCCAAAATAACCTCCATCGTGCGCCTATGTTTACAGGTGTGGTCAAGGGAGTGGGACCTCGTTACTGTCCGTCAATTGAGGACAAGATTGTGCGCTTTGCGGACAAGGAACGCCACCAACTTTTCCTTGAGCCAGAAGGGCGCAATACAGAGGAAGTTTATGTTCAAGGTCTATCAACCAGTCTGCCAGAGGATGTACAGCGTGACTTGGTTCATTCTATCAAAGGTCTGGAAAATGCAGAGATGATGCGAACAGGTTATGCCATTGAGTACGACATGGTCTTGCCACACCAGTTGCGTGCGACTTTGGAAACCAAGAAAATCTCAGGACTCTTTACTGCTGGTCAGACAAATGGAACGTCAGGTTACGAAGAAGCTGCTGGCCAAGGGATTATCGCTGGTATCAATGCGGCTCTAAAAATCCAAGGCAAGCCAGAGTTGATTTTGAAGCGAAGCGACGGTTATATCGGGGTGATGATTGATGACTTGGTGACCAAGGGAACTATTGAACCCTATCGTCTCTTGACCAGTCGTGCTGAATACCGTCTCATCCTCCGTCATGACAATGCCGATATGCGTTTGACAGAGATGGGGCGCAAGATTGGCCTTGTTGATGATGAACGCTGGGCTCGTTTTGAAATCAAGAAAAATCAATTTGACAATGAAATGAAGCGTTTAGACAGCATCAAACTCAAGCCAGTCAAGGAAACCAATGCCAAGGTTGAGGAGATGGGCTTCAAACCATTGACTGATGCGGTGACAGCAAAGGAATTCCTTCGTCGCCCAGAAGTGTCTTACCAAGATGTGGTGACCTTTATCGGACCTGCTGCAGAGGACTTGGATGACAAGATTATCGAATTGATTGAAACAGAAATCAAGTACGAAGGCTACATTTCCAAAGCCATGGATCAGGTTGCCAAGATGAAACGCATGGAAGAAAAACGCATTCCAGCCAATATCGACTGGGATGATATTGACTCGATTGCGACAGAAGCCCGTCAGAAGTTCAAACTCATCAATCCAGAAACCATCGGCCAAGCTAGCCGTATTTCGGGAGTAAATCCAGCAGATATTTCTATTTTGATGGTGTATCTTGAAGGTAAAAATCGTAGTATTTCTAAAACTCTTCAAAAATCAAAATGATACGTCGTCGGCTTCGGCTCACCTAACTTAAGTTATGCTTTCGCCTAGCCTTCTAGTCTGATTTCGATTTTTATTGAGTTTCAATCTCAAAAGAAAGCATAGAAAAAACAGCTCCGAAGACGGGGCTGTTTTGTTGATTTATTATTCTTCATCTGGTGTGAGGATCATAGGGATAATGATCGGTTCACGTTCTGTATTTTCATAGAGGAAGGGGCGAATGGCGTTGACAATGGCACCATTGACAGATTGCACGCTAGCATCTTTGTTCTTCAGCGCGATACGAATTGCATTGAAGAGGATGCGCTGGCTTTGGCGAATCAAGTCTCCAGATTCTCTCATGTAGACAAAGCCTCGGCTGAGGATATCAGGCCCAGACAAGATCATTTTAGACTTGAAGTCAACAGTTGCGACTGCTAGAACGACACCATCTTCAGATAGATCTCTACGGTCTTTGAGGACAGCAGCGCCGATTTCACCGATACGATTTCCATCGACATAGATATCTTGGGCATTGAAGTGACCTGCGATACGAGCTGAGTTAGCAGTAAGGGCAAGCACATCACCATTGCTCATGATAAAGATATTGTCCTTCTCGACACCCGTATCCACCGCTAGTCCAGCATGGACTTTCTGCATACGGTATTCACCGTGGACAGGCATGAAGTATTTGGGCTTGATCAAACGGAGCATGAGTTTTTGCTCTTGCTGACCACCGTGTCCAGAGGTGTGGATATTGTTAATCTTACCGTGGATGACTTCGACACCAGCTTCAGAAATGATGTTAATCAACTTGTTGACGCTAGTAGTATTTCCAGGGATTGGGCTTGAAGAGAAGATAACGGTATCGCCGGGTTGGAGTTGCACTTGACGGTGGGTTCCGTTAGCGATACGAGAGAGGGCTGCCATTGGCTCGCCTTGACTACCTGTACAGAGGATCAGAACCTCGCCTGCAGGGTAGTCTTTGATTTCATTTGGCTCGATAAAGGTTCCCTTAGGAGCTTTGATGTAGCCAAGCTCGATCCCGTTGACAATGGCCTTTTCCATCGAACGTCCAAAGACCGCAATCTTTCGTCCAGTCTTAACAGCAGCATCTGTTGCTTGCTGGAGACGGAAGATATTTGAGGCAAAGGATGCAAAGATGATGCGTCCTTCGATACCTTGGATAATCTTCATGATGGACTGACCAACGACTTTTTCAGAGTTGGTAAAGGTTGGGACTTCTGCATTCGTCGAGTCAGAGAGGAGGCAGAGTACGCCTTCTTCACCAAGGGCTGCCATACGGTGCAAGTCTGCAGGTTCCCCAACTGGAGTAAAGTCAAACTTAAAGTCACCCGTACAGACGATTTTTCCTTGCGGGGTATGAATGACAATTCCCAAAGGCTCTGGAATAGAGTGAGTGGTTCTAAAGAAAGTCGCCTTGAGATTTTTAAAGGTCAACTCAGTGTTGTGGTTGATTTCGTATAGTTTGGCGTTGCGTAAGAGACCATGTTCTTCGAGTTTTCCACGGATCAAAGCCAGGGCAAGCGGTCCAGCGTAGATAGGGACATTTGCTTGCTTGAGCAGGAAAGGAATCCCACCGATGTGATCCTCGTGTCCGTGTGTGATCAAGACAGCCTTGACGCGGTCGATATTGTCTACGATGTAAGAGTAATCAGGAATGACATAGTCGATACCCAGCAAGTCATCTTCTGGGAATTTAATCCCAGCATCGACGATGATAATCTCGTCTTGGTATTCAATTCCGTATGTGTTTTTTCCGATTTCTCCCAGACCACCGATGGCAAAAACGCCGACTTCTTCAGGTTTAAGAGTGTAGGCCATATTAGAACTCCGTAATCTCGAAAGCGCCAGTTTCTTTTTCGTAATCTAGCAATTTGTCAGACAAGAGTTCAATAAATTCGATGTTGTACTCTGGGCGGTTTTCTTCGACAAGTTGGCGAGCAGCGATACGGCCCTCAAGTTCTGAGTTGGCATCGATGTCTAGGTAAAGTGAGCGTGTTGTTTCACGACGTGGGCTACGTTCTTTTGTTTCTTGATAAAAAACTTTGTAAATCATATAGTTCCTTTCTATTTACAGGTCAGTTTGTTCCAAACTTTTAGCAGATATTTGCTTGATTTCATTCCATTTTGTGTCTAGATTGACCTTGATTTGTTACAATTATTTCAATTATACCACAAAATGAAAAATTAGTAAAAGACGGAAATGGAGAAAGTCGGGAGGGTAAGAAGGAGCAAAAATACAGGTAGGATTTGGTCGGAGAGCGCTTAGGTGTTATAATTAAAGGGGGAATCTATGGAGATAGTAGATTTAAGGAAGAATATAGTTCTAGTTTCATTAATCGTTGGTGTAGATGGTTGGGGCAGAATGATATCTTTGAAAAAAGAAAAAGCTCTTGAGAAATCTCAAGAGCAAATAAAAAGGCTGAGACAAAACTCGGGGATTTTCCTGGAGCAGTCCAGATGGCAGCACCTCTACCTGAAGCGAATGCATCGCAACCTTTGAATGACTTGTCACCAAATCAAACTCGATCTCAGCCTTTACTTAATTCTATCATCTATGAGGCTAAGAAGTCAATCTATAAGTATAACGATGTAGAAATAGCATGGAGTGGAGCGCTTACTAAAAGGTAAAGACAAGCACTTAATTTAAGAGTAAGCAAAAAGAGAGGACCAATGGTAGTCAGGGGTCTTTACAGCTCAAAGCTGAGGGCAGTCCCACACCCGTACCAGAAGTTGGTACCTTTGAACGCTCTGTTACCAGTCGCCCTACGTTATCCTCTCAATATTTATATTTTACTATAACTTACTGAGGGAATCAACTTTAAAAGCATCAAAAAGCTCCTGACCGAAGTCAAGAGCCATCTAACACTGGGGGCGAATTGTTCAATCGCAATTTCAGTAGAAACCAAAGTTTCAGGGATAGCACTGCAACCCGAAGAGTCAACGACTCAACCTGATTTTCCTACCAATGTTGAATTACATTTTAACATTGATAGACCAACATTGTCAACAGTTTAAATAAAAAAGGAATACCAGAAGGAGGATTAAGAATGTTTAGTTTGTTTGAATTTGCAGTAGGGGTTCGCCTCTTGATGTTTGTAGTCTTTGTAGCTTGTGTCTATGGGGGGAATGCCCTGTTTGTGCATCTGGAACACCGCAAAACAAAGTTCCTTTGGAAGCTTGCTTTTGTGACGCTCTATTCAATTTTTCTTCTCCTGGTCACCTATGTTGTCTGGTTCGTTTTCTACTTTGGTTTAAATGCCTAAAGTCAATTATTCATCTAAATATACAGAAAATCCACCTCGTCTTGATAGATGGGATGGACTTTTTCTATTTTTAGGTGCTATCTTTATTGTTATGACGATGATTTCTCAAATCGAAAATCGAGTTGAAACATAAATGCATGATCCAAATTTTTTACAAAGAACCTTTCAATTTCCTTGTTCACTTTTCTATTCAAAAAAGATATAACTTTTTTAAATTTTTTGTGTAGAATTGCTTGTCTAAGTGGCAGGCCTCTTTTGTTTCAAAACAAAGAAAATTCCCATGCGCTGGCTTTTGTAGTATAATAGTAAACAGACAAAAAGATAGGAATGTGTTATGAAAGTATTAGCTTTTGATACGTCCAGCAAGGCTCTTTCTCTAGCCATTTTAGAGGACAAGCAGGTTCTTGCCGAGACGACGATTAATATTAAGAAGAATCACAGTATTACCCTCATGCCTGCCATAGATTTTTTGATGGCCAGTCTGGATTGGACACCTAAGGATTTGGATCGAATCGTGGTGGCTGAAGGCCCAGGTAGCTACACAGGCTTACGAATTGCGGTAGCAACTGCCAAGACCTTGGCTCATACCCTGAACATTGAGTTAATTGGTATGTCGAGTCTTTTGTCTCTGGTACCGCGCCAACAAGAAGGCTTACTTGTTCCCCTGATGGATGCGCGTCGCAACAATGTTTATGCAGGATTTTATGAAAATGCCAAACCTGTCATGCCAGAAGCACACTTGTCCTTTGCGGAAGTGCTAGAAAAAGTCACGGATGCTGAACAGGTGACCTTTGTTGGAGAAGTTGGCCCCTTTGTGGAGCAGATCCAAGAACAGCTACCACAAGCTAGTTACCAGGAAACCTTGCCAAATGCAGCTAATCTAGCTCTTTGGGCATGGGACAAGAAAGCAGACTCCTTGCACGATTTTGTACCAAACTATCTCAAGCGTGTAGAAGCTGAGGAAAACTGGCTCAAGAACCATACCGAGTCTGGTGAGTCTTACATTAAACGCCTATGATAGAAATCAAACGAATCCAACAGCGACCTGCCCTAGCTCAAGCCATCTACGCTGTCATGGCAGCTGTTTACCCAGTCAGTCCTTGGACCCTGGAACAAATCCAAGCAGACCTGTCTCAAGACCAGACATGGTATGCTGTGGCTTATGATGGGGCAGAAGTGATTGGCTTTCTAGCTGTTCAGGAGAATCTCTTTGAGGCAGAAGTCTTGCAAATCGCTGTCAAAAAAGCCTATCAGGGGCAGAAAATCGCGACAGCCTTGTTTGACTTTTTGCCTGCCGACAAAGAAATTTTCCTCGAAGTCAGAAAGTCAAACCAACGAGCGCAAGCATTTTACAAGAAAGAAAAGATGGCGGTCATCGCTGAGCGAAAGGCCTACTACCATGACCCAGTCGAGGACGCCATCATCATGAAGAGAGAAATAGATGAAGGATAGATACATTTTAGCATTTGAGACATCCTGTGATGAGACCAGTGTCGCCGTACTGAAAAACGATGATGAGCTCTTGTCCAATGTCATTGCTAGTCAAATTGAGAGTCACAAACGCTTTGGGGGCGTAGTGCCAGAAGTGGCCAGTCGTCACCATGTCGAGGTTATTACAGCCTGTATCGAGGAAGCACTGGCAGAAGCAGGAATTACCGAAGATGACGTAACAGCCGTTGCCGTTACTTATGGACCGGGCTTGGTTGGAGCCTTACTAGTTGGTTTATCAGCTGCTAAGGCCTTTGCTTGGGCACATGGACTTCCGCTGATTCCCGTTAATCACATGGCTGGTCACCTCATGGCAGCTCAGAGTGTGGAGCCTTTGGAGTTTCCTTTGTTGGCACTCTTGGTCAGCGGAGGACACACCGAGTTGGTCTATGTTTCCGAGGCTGGTGATTATAAAATTGTTGGGGAGACACGAGACGATGCGGTTGGTGAGGCCTATGATAAGGTTGGCCGTGTCATGGACTTGACCTATCCAGCAGGTCGCGAGATTGATGAGCTAGCTCATCAGGGACAGGATATTTATGACTTTCCTCGTGCTATGATTAAGGAAGATAACCTGGAGTTTTCATTCTCAGGTCTCAAGTCTGCCTTTATCAATCTTCACCACAATGCTGAGCAAAAGGGAGAGAGCTTGTCCAAGGAAGATCTGTCAGCTTCCTTTCAAGCAGCAGTCATGGATATTCTTATGGCAAAAACCAAGAAAGCCTTAGAAAAATACCCTGTTAAAACCCTAGTCGTAGCCGGTGGCGTGGCAGCTAATAAAGGTCTCAGAGAACGCCTAGCAACCGAAATCACAGATGTCAAGGTCATCATCCCACCCCTACGCCTTTGCGGAGACAATGCAGGTATGATTGCCTATGCCAGCGTCAGCGAGTGGAATAAAGAAAACTTTGCAGGCTTGGATCTCAATGCCAAACCGAGTCTCGCCTTTGATACCATAGAATAAAGAGTCAGCTTGAAGCTGGCTTTTTTACTCCAGAAAGTGTCAGAATATTTTGACAAATCTGTAAAAATGATGATATAATATGTAAAAATTAGGAGGTGGTCAGATGATTGAGAGAATGGAATTGGGAGAGTTTTACAAGGAACTGCGCCTGGCGAGAAAACTCAAGCAGTCAGATGTGGCTTGTGATGGGCTGACAGCATCCCAGCTATCCAAGTTTGAACTGGGACAGTCTATGCTGTCTGCAGATAAACTGATACTAGCTATCCAAGGGATAAATGTGACCTTCGATGAGTTTGGACACAAGCTTAATAATTATCAGGAATCCCCACACATGCGATTTGGACGAAAGGTTGTAGATCGTTTTGCCCATCAAGATATAGCTGGCTTAGAGAAACTATTAGAGGAAGTCGAGCAGGAACAGATGGCGCAGACCTATCGTCGTTTGAATGCTATTGTGATCAAAGATGCTATCCATTCCTTGGATAAAAACTATCCGCTAGAAGAAGAGGATAGTGAGTTTTTGACTAGCTACCTCTATGCTATCGAGTCTTGGACCTGGTTTGAACTCTATATTTTTTGCAATACCATGCCCTTCTTGAGCAACCAAGATCTAATCTTTTTATCAACCTCTTTACTTGAAAAATCAAAGGAATTTAAAGAGTTAGTACACAATCGATTGTATATGAAACAAGGGCTGTTAAATATCATCTCAGAGCTCATGGAGCGCAAACTTTTTTCTTATATCCCAATCTTTGAAGCCGAGCTGGAGAGTATGCTCCGTCCATACGATGTTTTTGAGAAATTATTGTGGCAGTTTTTAAAGAAGATGAGCATTTTCCTTCAAACTAAGGGAAGCAATCAAAAAGAGATTGAACACTTTATCCAATCTCTGCAAATATTAGAAAATCCCCAATTAATAGCCCTTTTTGAACTACGCTTACAGCAATATAAAGAACTTATCGATTAATCCACTATCGCAAATGAGAGATTTCTATGAGAAAAAATGTCAAATATGCGATTTACTAAAATGTGGTGATTTCCGTGTTATACTATCCTTATTTCATAGTATAGGAGAAAATAGAATGAAAAAGATAATCTCACGCTACTACTTTTTTATAGCCGTTTTACTTGTCATTGCTGACCAGTTCTTTATTCGTCTGGTCTTACACAGCGACCTTGCTGCTGGTCTATCTGACTTTGCCTATTATTTGTCGGATATGCTGTTGAATTTTCTTGTGGTTTTGCTTGCTATTATTGTTATGATTTGGTCGGGAAAATGGCAGAAAATTAACAGTCGAAAATTTAGAGGTTCCTATCTTTTTTATTCCTTTTTAGCTCTTCTTGCTTTTGTTATTTGGAATTTCGTCACATTTTATCTTTTCCCATCTACCAAAAATGAAATTGCTTATCAACTGGATGTCCCTACTTTTACGGGAGCAACGGCATTTTTGATGTATTTTTTCTATCCTGTGATTGCAGGTCCCATTTTTGAAGAGATGATTTATCGTGGATTGGTGATGACCGCTCTGGAAAAAGGAAAGAAGTGGGGACTGGATGTGCTTGGTTCAGCTGCTTTGTTTGGAATCTTGCACATTAGTAACCACGGTTGGGTCTTGACAGACTTTTTCGTATATATGGGTGGCGGTCTCATATTTGCAGTCTTATTTAGAGTGACAAAGTCCATTTATTGGCCTATTGGACTGCACATAGTCTACAATGGCATTGGTCAAATTTTACCGTTGCTGTAATTTTAGGTGCTCAGCAATATCGGTCTATCCTTGGGAAGAACTTCCCATTTGAATTCAAAAAGGAGTTGCGATGAAAGTATTTATTCAAAATAGAGATTTTAGGCAATTAACCATCAACCAGTGGATTTCGACGGTTGGGGATACGATTTTTTATCTTGCTTTTTTGAATTATGTAGCAGACGCTTCGTTTGCCCCCTTGGCAATTTTACTCATTACGATTTCAGAGACTGTTCCTCAAGTTCTGCAAATCTTTATGGGAGTTTTGGCTGACTTTCAACATCATCGTGTTCTAAAGTATACGCTTATTAGTTTTGTCAAATTTGTACTTTATTCTATAGTTGCACTTTCGCTTTCAGGGCAGTCCTTTTCCTTATGGCTTGTATTCTTTATTTGTTTGATGAACCTCTTGTCGGATACATTGAGTTACTTTTCAGGAGCCATGCTAACTCCTATTTTTATAAGAATCATTGGGAAAGAACATCTGACAGAAGCTATTGGCTTTAAACAATCAACAGTTAGTTTAGTTCGGACAATCAGTAATATTCTAGGAGGGGTTTTACTAGGAATTCTTTCCATTCAGTTCATTTCCTTGCTAAACGCTCTGACGTTTCTGATAGCATTTGTAGGTATTCTTCTCATAAAAAATGATCTTTTGAAAGTTGAAAAAACAATTAGCTATCAAGAAGGTCTTTCTATAAAATCGTTTTGCCAGCATTTGTTCCAATCATCGAAATTGATCTGGAATATGGATAGAGTGATCTTCATTTTGTTTATCGTCTCTATCAGCCAAGCTGTGATCAATGTCACTGTTCCTATTTCGACTCTTTTTTTAAGAAACCAACCGTTTTTGAATTTACAAACTGGTCAATCGCTCGCTTTGTTATCAACGCTAGAATTGTTAGCACTTATTGTTGGAAGTCTTGTAAGTGGCTATCTGAAAAATACGATTTCTATAAAAACAGCTCTATACGCTTCGGTCGTCATCCAGTTACTCCTTCTAGTAGGATTTGCCACAGTTCATTTTGGTTTGATTCTGCTTTTCAGCTCCTTGGATGCCTTCATCGCAGGGTTACTCTCTCCTAGATTGCAAGAACTCGTCTTTAAACAAATACCTGAGGAGTCAATGGGAGCGGTTCAATCCTCTATTGGTGCTATTACGGTTGTCTTACCAAGTCTATTCACAATCGTTTTCGTAACGATTGCTACAAGTTTTGGGACCTTAGCGGTCAGCTTTATTCTATTGCTATTACTCCTAACCGCATTTGTCATGCTCTTGAATATTCGTGAGAGCATTTAGTAGGGAACTTTGATTTAATTTCGATAAGACTGGCTTCCCAGTCTTTTTCTTATTATGGCGGTTTGTCACTTACCCTTCACAGCATCCGACTCTATCAAAGTTTGTCAATCATAGAGTTTTTTAGTATAGTAGAAATATGAAATTTACAAAAATAATCAGTGGTTTGCTTGCTCTTGGAGTGATAATCTTATTTATAAAATCTTACCAAAATTTTAAAAATTTGGAATTTCCTAGTACGCAGTTAGTCATGTTTAAATCGCTTTCGTTTTATATGTCTGTAGAATCTTTTGAAAATACATTTGTAGTAGCTGACAAAGTCGTGGAAGAGGAGGAAATGGCCTATCGTGATACTTGGCGTGCAGAAGACCCGTATTTCTATAAAACAGGTCGCCTTTTCTACTATTACGAAAATATGAGATGGGAAGGCTATACTATCCGCGCAGATTTTACATTTTCAAAATGGCATACCTTGGAAGAAGCGAGGGCTTCTTTTCCTGTTGCTTCAAAAATGGAACAGAAAGAACTACTTGGCAAACTATCGCAGGCTATAAAAACAGAAATTGAATCTTTACCGGACTATCAGTCTATGACAGTTGAAATGGTAGGACTAGATCAAGATTCTTATCAATATAAAGTCAAATTACAAGGGCAAACGGAGGATCTCTGGGTCGAGGTTTATTCGACAGAACTTGGATATCATGAAAAGCCTGAAGATAAGGAGTATGGGGTTGGGATTAGTCAATATCGGAGGCATGCATCGTAATCCTTTCCTTCTATACCATAGAATAAAGAGTCAGTTAATTGTTGACTTTTTTATCTTGGACAAATGCCCGAGTTTTTTAGTATAGTAGAAATATGAAATTTACAAAAATAATGAGTATGGCACTTGCTCTAGTGGTATTGTTGCTGTCTTTAATGGTTTTTCGGATGTTTCAAAAGACGCAATTGGTCATGTTTGAATCCGTTTCGTTCGGTATGTCTCCTAAATCCTTTGAAGAAGTATTGGGAAATGCTAGCGAGGTGGAGGAAGAAGAGGAAACAGCTTATCGTGATACTTGGCGTGCAGAAGATCCGTATTTCTATAAAACAGGTCGCCTTTTCTATCACTATGAGCAGATTACTTTGAAAGGCTATACTGGTCGAGCAACCTTTACATTTTCAAAATCGCATCACTTGGAAACAGTAGCGGCTTATTTTCCCGTTACCTCAAAAGCTGAGCAGCAAGCATTGCTCAATAACTTATCCCAGACTATAAAAAAAGAAATTGAAGCTCTTCCAGATTACCAGTCCAGGACAACTGATACAGTAGGCCTCTATGATGACGGTTATCGCTACAAGGTCAAGTTAAAAGGACAACAGTGGGAACTCTGGATCGATGTCTATCCAACAGAAAATAAATATGCTACAGACACAGAAACCGATAAGTATACTATCCGAGTGGATCAATTTCTCATGTATCCATGATGCTTCCTCTTCAGCACTTTTTGCTGGCAATAGGTTTCGAATCCGAAACTTTTTTCTCTTCTTTGAATATGTTATAATAGTCCGTGCTGTGGCTGTGATGACGAACAGTCGCAATTGGAGAGAATATGAGGAGAAGGATGAAAGAAAAAGGATTTTGGGAAGGTGTACAGGCAGCCATGCCGACTGCCCTTGGCTATGTCAGCATTGGTCTGGCTTGTGGGATTATTGGCGCGCCCTATGTGACACCTGTTGAGATGGGCTTGATGAGCCTCTTTGTTTATGCTGGGAGTGCCCAGTTTGCCATGTTGGCATTGATTGCGGTTCAAGCGCCTGTTGCGGCCATTGCCATGACGGTCTTTTTGATCAACTTGCGACTCTTTTTGCTGAGCTTACATGCGTCGACCTATTTCCGTCATACTAGTCTCTGGCAAAACATCGGTATGTCTAGCCTCTTGACTGATGAGACCTATGGAGTTTTGATGGGCGAATTAGCCCATACAGACAAAGTCCATCCTATGTGGATGCACGGGAACAATCTCAATAGTTATGTAGCCTGGTTTATTGGGACAGTGGCGGGGACAGCTTTAGGTGGCCTTCTTCCAAATCCTGAAGTCTTTGGCTTAGACTTTGCCCTTGTTGGGATGTTTATCGGGATTTTTACTTCGCAATTTCAGATTATGCAAAGACGGGTTCCTGTACTGAATCTGCTGCGGATCCTAGCCGTTGTTGCGGTGTCTTTCTTTTTGCTCTTGACAGTAGTGTCTCAGTCGCTAGCTGTTTTGTTTGCGACCTTGCTAGGTTGTACCATGGGGGTGGTCTTAGATGGTCAGTAAGTATATTTTAATGGCAATCCTCTTTTCTGGATTGGTGACTTGGATTCCCCGTATGATTCCCTTCATCTTGGTTAAGTACAAGGGATTGCCAGCTATCGTTGAGCGGTTTTTGAAGTTCTTGCCTGTTTCCATTATCTTTGCCTTGATCCTTTCAAGCGTAGTGACTGGCAAGGTTGGGAGCCTTCCTCAGATCAAATGGCTGAACTTCTTGGCAGTTTTTCCAACGGCTTGGGTAGCCTTTCGCTACCGCAATCTAGTAGGTACGGTTCTTTTTGGGGTAGTCTTGATTGCAGTCTTGCGTCTGGTCTTTTAAATCAGCCATAAAAAAAAACTATCACAGAGATAGATATCATATAATGGCGTAAATTCCTTTTTTCTGTTAAGATAATAAAGTATTCTATTTTGGAGGAAATGACATGAAAAAAATCGTCAAATATTCATCTCTTGCTGCTCTAGGGCTTGTAGCCGCAGGTGTATTGGTAGCTTGCTCAGGCGGTGAAAAGAAAGATGCTGCATCTGGTGAAGCAACATCTAGTAAAAAAGAAATTATCGTTGTAACCAATGCTACACCAAAACCATTCAACTATGAAGAAAATGGCGAATTGACTGGTTACGAGATTGAAGTGGTTCGCGCTATCTTTAAAGATTCTGACAAGTATACTGTCAAGTTTGAGAAGACAGAGTGGTCAGGTGTTTTTGCAGGACTTGATGCTGATCGTTACCAAATGGCTGTTAGCAACATCAGCTACACTAAAGAACGTGCTGAAAAATACCTTTATGCAGCTCCAACTGCTAAAAACCCTAACGTTCTTGTAGTGAAAAAAGATGACTCTAGCATCAAATCGTTTGATGATATCGGTGGAAAATCAACAGAAGTTGTTCAAGGAACAACATCTGCTAAACAGCTAGAAGACTACAACAAACAACACTCAGATAACCCAACTATCCTTAACTACGTTAAAGGGGACTTCCAACAAATCATGGTACGTTTGAGTGATGGCCGATTTGACTACAAGATTTTTGATAAAATCGGTGTAGAGACAGTCATCAAGGACCAAGGTTTGGATAACTTGAAAGTTATCGAACTTCCAAGCGACCAACAACCTTACGTATACCCACTTCTTGCCAAAGGTCAAGATGAGTTGAAGGCATTTGTAGACAAACGAATCCAAGAACTCTACAAAGACGGAACTCTTGAAAAATTGTCTAAACAGTTCTTCGGAGATACTTACCTTCCAGCAGAAGCTGATATTAAATAGTCATATGAAATCATCCGGTCTGAGAAAGGCGGATGATTTCTCAATTTTCAGGTATATAGTTTCAAACTATATGTCTGCCTATCTAATAACAATTTGCTAAATCAAATAAAGTATGAGATACTATTACGGTATTATTTTTAAAGGAGATAGAATCATGAAAATTAAAAAATGGCTCGGTGTAGCAGCTCTTGCTACAGTCGCAGGTTTGACTCTTGCAGCTTGCGGAAATTCAGAAAAGAAAGCAGACAACGAAACAGTTGTCAAAATTGCAACAGTTAACCGTAGCGGTTCTGAAGAAGCGCGTTGGGATAAAATCCAAGAATTGGTTGAAAAAGATGGAATTAAATTGGAATTCACAGAGTTCACAGACTATTCACAACCAAACAAGGCAACTGCTGATGGCGAAGTAGACTTGAATGCTTTCCAACACTACAACTTCTTGAACAACTGGAACAAAGAAAACGGGAAAGACCTTGTAGCGATTGCAGATACCTACATCTCACCAATCCGCCTTTACTCAGGTAAAAATGGGGAAGAAAACAAGTACACCAAAGTGGAAGAAATCCCAGATAACGGTGAAATCGCCGTACCAAACGATGCAACAAACGAAAGCCGTGCGCTTTACTTGCTTCAATCAGCTGGTTTGATCAAATTGGATGTTTCTGGAACTGCACTTGCAACAGTTGCGAACATTACAGAAAATCCAAAGAACTTGAAGATTACTGAATTGGACGCTAGCCAAACAGCTCGTTCATTGTCATCAGTTGATGCTGCCGTTGTAAACAATACCTTCGTTACAGAAGCAAAATTGGACTACAAGAAAGCACTCTTTAAAGAACAAGCTGATGAAAACTCAAAACAATGGTACAACATCATTGTTGCGAAAAAAGATTGGGAATCATCACCTAAGGCTGATGCCATCAAGAAAATTATCGCAGCTTACCACACTGATGAAGTGAAAAAAGTTATCGAAGAAACATCAGACGGTTTGGACCAACCAGTTTGGTAATAAGACACAGGGAGGTGGGAGAGAGTTTCCACCTCTTGCTTTTGTATAGAGAGTTGATTTTAAAGAGGCACTTGTGGTCGTTCTGAAGACACAAGTAGGTAGTAGAAAGAGAGAGAAAATGGTTTTTCCTAGTGAACAAGAGCAGATTGAAAAATTTGAAAGGGATCATGTAGCCCAACATTATTTTGAAGTCTTGCGCACCTTAATTTCCAAGAAATCAGTTTTTGCCCAGCAGGTTGGACTCAAGGAAGTTGCAAACTATCTGGGTGAGATTTTCAAGCGTGTAGGGGCTGAAGTGGAGATTGATGAGACTTATACGGCTCCCTTTGTCATGGCGCATTTCAAGAGTTCGCGTCCGGATGCCAAGACCTTGATCTTCTATAATCACTATGACACCGTGCCAGCAGATGGCGACCAGGTGTGGACAGAGAATCCTTTTACCCTTTCTGTGCGAAATGGCTTTATGTATGGGCGTGGGGTTGACGACGACAAAGGCCACATCACAGCTCGTTTGAGTGCTTTGAGAAAGTATATGCAGCACCACGATGACCTGCCTGTCAATATCAGCTTTATCATGGAAGGAGCAGAGGAGTCTGCTTCCATGGATCTAGATAAGTATTTAGAGAAACACGCAGACAAACTTCGTGGGGCGGACTTGCTAGTCTGGGAACAAGGAACCAAGAACGCCTTGGAACAGCTGGAAATCTCTGGCGGAAACAAGGGAATTGTAACCTTTGATGCTAAGGTGAAAAGTGCGGATGTGGATATCCACTCGAGTTATGGTGGTGTCGTGGAGTCAGCTCCATGGTATCTTATCCAGGCTCTAAGTAGTCTACGTGCAGCAGATGGACGTATCTTGGTAGAAGGCTTGTACGAGGATGTTCAAGGGCCAAATGAACGAGAACTAGCCTTGGTAGATACCTATGCCCAACGCAATCCAGAGGAAATTAGTCGCATTTATGGTTTGGAATTACCTCTCTTACAAGAGGATCGTGCAGCCTTTCTAAAACGGTTCTTTTTCGAGCCAGCCCTTAATATCGAAGGGATTCAGTCAGGTTATCAAGGGCAAGGGGTTAAAACGATTTTGCCAGCAGAAGCCAGTACTAAGCTAGAGATTCGTTTGGTTCCTGGCCTAGAACCGCATGATGTTCTGGAAAAAATTCGGAAACAGCTAGACAAAAATGGCTTTGATAAGGTAGAATTATACTATACTTTGGGAGAGATGAGCTATCGAAGCGATATGAGCGCGCCAGCTATTCTCAATGTGATCGAGTTGGCCAAGAAATTCTATCCACAAGGCGTATCAGTCTTGCCGACCACAGCGGGGACAGGGCCCATGCATACGGTCTTTGATGCCTTAGAGGTACCCATGGTGGCCTTCGGTCTAGGAAATGCCAATAGCCGAGACCATGGTGGAGATGAAAATGTGCGAATCGCCGATTACTACACCCATATTGAATTAGTAGAGGAGCTGATTAGAAGCTATGAGTAGAGATATTATCAAGTTAGATCAGATTGATGTGACTTTTCACCAAAAGAAGAGAACCATCACAGCGGTCAAGGATGTGACCATTCACATCCAAGAAGGGGATATCTACGGAATCGTTGGATATTCTGGAGCAGGGAAATCAACCCTTGTACGGGTGATTAACCTCTTGCAAAAACCATCTGCAGGGAAAATTACCATTGATGACGATGTGATTTTTGATGGTAAGGTCACTTTGACGGCGGAACAGTTACGTCGGAAACGTCAAGATATCGGGATGATTTTCCAACACTTTAATCTTATGAGCCAGAAAACGGCCGAGGAGAATGTGGCCTTTGCCCTTAAACATTCTGGACTCAGCAAGGAAGAAAAGAAAGCTAAAGTAGCCAAGTTGTTGGACTTGGTTGGCTTGGCTGATCGTGCAGAAAATTATCCGTCACAACTATCTGGAGGACAAAAACAGCGTGTGGCCATTGCGCGTGCCTTGGCCAATGATCCAAAAATTTTGATTTCAGACGAGTCAACGTCTGCCCTTGACCCTAAGACAACCAAGCAGATTTTGGCCTTGTTGCAAGATTTGAACCAAAAATTAGGCTTGACGGTTGTTTTGATTACGCATGAAATGCAGATTGTCAAAGACATTGCTAATCGTGTAGCAGTCATGCAGGATGGTCGTTTGATTGAAGAGGGCAGTGTCCTTGAAATCTTCTCAGATCCTAAACAACCTTTGACACAGGACTTTATCTCAACAGCTACAGGTATTGATGAAGCCATGGTTAAGATTGAGAAGCAAGAAATCGTAGAACATTTATCTGAGAACAGTATTTTAGTGCAGCTCAAGTATGCAGGGGCTTCGACAGACGAACCACTTTTGAATGAATTGTACAAACATTACCAAGTAACGGCCAATATCCTCTATGGAAATATCGAAATTCTCGATGGTACTCCCGTTGGAGAATTGGTGGTGGTCTTGTCAGGTGAAAAAGTATCGCTAGCAGGTGCTCAAGATGCCATCCGTCAGGCTGGTGTCCAACTAAAAGTATTGAAGGGAGGACAGTAAAATGACAGAGTTGATTCAAACTTACTTACCAAATGTCTACAAGATGGGCTGGTCAGGCCAGGCTGGCTGGGGAACAGCTATCTACCTAACTCTTTATATGACAGTTCTTTCCTTCATCATCGGAGGGTTCTTGGGGTTGGTAGCAGGTCTTTTCCTCGTCTTGACAGCGCCAGGCGGTGTCTTGGAAAATAAGGTTATCTTCTGGATTTTAGACAAGATCACCTCTATTTTCCGTGCGGTTCCTTTCATCATCCTCTTGGCAATCATGTCGCCACTCTCTCACTTGATTGTGAAGACGAGCATTGGGCCAAATGCAGCCCTTGTCCCCCTTTCTTTTGCGGTCTTTGCCTTCTTTGCCCGTCAGGTGCAGGTGGTCTTGGCTGAACTAGATGGCGGTGTCATTGAGGCGGCTCAAGCAAGCGGAGCGACCTTCTGGGATATCGTGGGTGTTTACCTATCAGAAGGTCTTCCAGATTTGATTCGTGTGACGACTGTGACCTTGATTTCCCTTGTTGGGGAAACAGCCATGGCGGGAGCAGTTGGTGCTGGTGGTATCGGTAACGTAGCCATCGCTTATGGATTTAACCGCTACAATCACGATGTGACTATCTTGGCGACTATCATTATCATCTTGATTATCTTTACAATCCAGTTCTTGGGAGATTTCTTGACCAAGAAATTAAGTCATAAATAATGGAAGGAGTTCAACGGGACTCCTTTTTGTTTTCTCACCGAAATGCAAGAAGAATAAAGCTTCTTCTTAGAAATATGCTATAATAAATAAAGGTCCCCAATTAGCAAATCAGAAAGTTTGCTATAGAAGGGATGATAATGTAAAGGAGTTTGGCTGGTATGAATTATTTCGAGGGGAATGAGTTTTTCCTTCTCTTATTTGTAGTTTTACTGATTGGTTTTGTGGTAAACTTTTTTGAAAAACGTAAGGACTACTATATTTTGGCGCTCTCCCTCTTATTTGCAGGAGCTATCTATGGTAAGAGCCGAGCGATGATTGTCTATTTGCTCGCCTTTATCGTCTACCAATATTTTCTGGTTTTTCTAGCACAGAGGATAGAGGCAAAGTGGCTGAAACCACTGGTTTTCCTTTCCATTCTTCCTTTGGTGATCAATAAAGTCTTTGCCCTGACTTCTCTGCATTTGTTGGCCTTTATTGGAATTTCTTACATGTCCTTTAAGACCATTCAGATCATGCTAGAGATATCGGATGGCTTAATCAAAGAAAATATCAGTGTAAAAGATTATCTACAGTTTTTGCTCTTTTTCCCAACAGTTAGTGCTGGTCCAATTGATCGGAGTAGGAGATTTTTAAAAGAGATAAACGAGGTCATGCCCCGAAAAGAGTATCTAGAATTAGCAGGGGACGGTGTGTATCGTATCGTTCTAGGCCTTCTTTACAAGATTGTTTTATCAACCTATGTTTACCAGATGTTACTCGCTCTAAATAATACGGGCGCAGTCGTTTACTCAATCAAGTATATGTACCTCTATACCTTGTATCTGTTCTTTGACTTTGCAGGCTATAGTCTAATGGCCGTTGGAAGTAGTAATATTCTAGGTATTCAGACACCGATGAACTTTAACAAACCTTTCTTGAGTGTCGATATCAAAGATTTCTGGACTAGATGGCATATCACCTTGTCGACCTGGTTGAGAGATTTTGTATTTTCAAGAGTATTGATGCAGGTTATCAGGAAAAAATGGTTTAAAAATAGACTACACAATGCAACCTATGCCTATATGGTCAATATGTTGGTCATGGGTTTTTGGCATGGTCTCAGTGTTAGTTACATTGTCTATGGTTTTTACCATGGTGTCTTGATGGCTGGATTTGAAGTGTATCAAAAGAAAAGCAATTTTTATAAGAAAAATAAAAACAAAAAATGGTATAAGCTACTAAGTTGGTTTGTGACCATGAATTTGGTTATGGTTGGTTTCTTTATCTTTTCAGGTGAACCCTATAAAATCTTACTGACGACTTTAAAGAGATAAGAGATTGAGAAGAAATCGGACAGATCGAAGGGATAGGATAAAACGAGATGATTAAATTAAAAGCATTTTTACTATCGCTTGTGCTCGTAATTGCGACGCTTGCCCTTTTAAATGTGACGTATGTCAAGACGATTGATGATTATTATAAAGTCAAGGATAACAGTATTCGTTACAGCACTTCATATGAAAAGTATAAAAGTAGAGATATTCTAACAAGCAATATCACCCCCAATACACTGGTTCTAATGGGTTCCTCAGAGTTGGTTGCAACGATAAATGAAGACTATCATCCAAATAAAATTTTTAACTACAACGATTTTAATATCATGCAGATTGGGACCAGTTATTCTCAAAATATCATTCAAGCCTCTACTTTAGCCTCTATTGAAGGGTCTATGAGTAAGCGAAAAGTGGCTATAGTAGAGTCGGTTCAGTGGTTTGAAAAAGATGGGACCCATCAAGATGCCTTTTTGAATAAGGCTTCTCAGGAACATATTTTCCACATGCTAGATAATGACAAGATTAGTAAAGAAACGAAAGAAAAACTAATCAATCGCATTATCGAGATTACCAAAGGAAACAAGCAACAAAACGACATCTACAAAAAATACAAAAGTTATTTCATAGATGGAAAAGGAACCATTGTTGATAAAAAACTATTAGAGTTTGAGAACGCGATGTATTCCTTTAAGCTCAAACGAAAATTTTATGAAAATCATGAGAAATCAGATTATCCTTCACTAGGAGACAAAACCCCAGACTATGATTGGGAAAAGATGACGGATCAGTTTGTGGAAGAGGTCAAAAAGAAAACAGACAATAATGACTATGCTGTTGATAATAACTACTACAATACTTACTTAAAAGACCGCTACGCATCGCTGAAAGATTCTAATAAAGATTTGAGCTATCTGGAGTCACCAGAATATTCAGATATGGAACTCTTCTTGACAGTTGCCAAAGAATTGGGAATTGAAGTTGAGGTTATTATTTTCCCAGTAAACGGGAAATGGAATGACTACACTGGTGTCTCAAGAGAGATGCGGGAAAAAACTTATAAAAAAATAGAAGATGTCGCAAAAAGCCATGGTGCAACCGTATTAAACTATGGAAACAGAGAGTATGATGATTACTTTTTATTTGACGTGATGCACGTTGGAGTGAAAGGATGGATGGAAGTTGAAAAAGAACTTTACAAATTTGCAAACCAGGCTAACTAACACACATCGTTTAATCTTGTGGACACTATTTTTCTATACGGTCATCTTGAGCATCGTGATCTACTGTTTTGTGACCGATTTTTCGAATATTCAAGAATTTATCTATAGTGAATTCTAAGATTGTATACAAAAAGGCCCTGGAACTAGGCATTGCTAGTCTTCAGGGCTTTTACCTTATAGTTTATCAGCTATTTTTTGACTTAGAAATTGCCCAACCACAGCACCAATCAAGGCACCTAGGATGATGCTTGAAACAAAGAGAAGGATTTTGTCCAACTCTGGAGCGACCATGATACGGTCGATGTATTCTTGGGATTTCCCACGCGCAAGTAAGGTAGCCACGTAAGCTTTGGGACGGATCCACATGAGGAAGATAGGGCCACTTGTGCTAAAAGCAAAGACGAGGAAGGAGAGGGTGTTTTTGATTCGGTCTTTGTAGTTTCCGAGACGAGCGATGGCATCTGCTGCAAGACCACAGGCGAGTCCTGGGAGAAAGGCACCAGCGCCATGCTTGCTAGCTAGGAAGAAAAGTGCCATAAAAAGTCCTAGAGTGGTGATAGCACCAAAACGAGGGACCTTCGCCAAAAGAAGCATATAGACACTGCCACCGACAAGGGCAGAAAAGGCAGGTGCGTAGAACATATTGCCTGTTTGATCGACCAGGTGTCCTAGGAAGACTCCAATCCCTACACAGAGAAAGTAGAGGACGGCGACCAAGAGGGTGGTTAAGATATTTTTCTTCATGAGAATCTCCTTGATGCGAATTAACAAAACCAATTGTATCACGCTTTTTGAGGATTGTAAATGGGAGTTCTATATTTTTGAAAACGCTTGAAATATGATATAATAGTTACATCGTTAGTTTAAGGAGAGTAGCATGGGAAAATTTCTAGAATTCGTCTTTAATCGTATCTTTTTGGGAATGATGGCGACGGCTTATTTCTGGCTATTAACACTAGCAGGAGGAGTGGTCTTTGGTTTGGCACCAGCTAGTGCCACCCTGATGAGTTTGTATGCGGAGCATGGTTATACCTATCGAGCCTACCATTTGAAGGAAGCTTGGGAATTGTATAAGAGTAATTTTATCAAGAGCAATCTGGCTTTCTATAGTTTTGTGTTTGTTGATCTTGTCCTAGTTTATGGTTTGTATCTTCTAGTTCAATTGCCCCACCAGACGATTTTCCACCTCTTGGCGACCTTTCTCAATGTCCTTGTAGTTGCTCTTGTCTTTCTAGCCTATACTGTTTCCTTGAAACTTCAGGTGTACTTTGATTTATCCTACCAAAATACCTTGAAACTATCCCTTATTGGGATTTTTATGAGCCTACCTGCGATTGCCAAGGTTTTACTCGGGTCCGCTCTCCTTGTAGGAGTTGGTTATTATATGCCTGCCTTGCTCTTTTTTGTAGGAATTGGAATGTGGCATTTCTTTATCAGTGATATGTTGGAACCTATTTATGAAAGTATCCATGAAAAATTGGCGACAAAATAGAATGAAGCAGTTTTGGCTTCACTCTCTTTTACGGATTTATAGTTTGGTTATGATCGTGGTCATTGCCAGTTTTGCGATTATGCTATCGTATGCTGACTGGGACTCGCGTGAGAAAGAGGCCCAAAGGGTTGCAGAACGTGTGACCACTCGGACAGTGAGTGAAGTGGAATATTATCACAGAGAGTCAACTCAACTCGCTCAGTCTTTGGTTGAAAATCAAGCCCGAATTGAAGGGATTTACAAGTATTTCAGTCTTAGCACCCCAGACTATTTCTATTGGCAATTAGAGCGTAAAACTTCACCTTATATCTCGGTTTCCTTGTATGAAAATATTGATGACCTCTATGTTCGGAATGATTTTGTGACTGGAGTGGCCATTGTTCTTCAGGACTACAAGGAAGTCTATGTTTCGACTAGAGAGAAACGTAGTGGAGAGAAAATTCTTGCGGAGAGTTTTAAGCCGACAGCCAATAGTTTTGCCATTCCCGTTTCCGATCCTGTGTCTGACAAGGATTTAGGAGTGATCTATATCTCTCTATCCCCAGATGTTTTACATGGCGCTATTGACAATACAAGGGGTCATATCCCAATGGCTGTAACAGTAACTTCGCCTTTTGAGACTGAGATGTTCCATATTGGGGAGAAGGTCTCAGCCGAGCGAGAAAACTGGTTTGTAGGTGTCACCTCTCACGGTTATCAGGTTCGAGTTGCTGTTCCTAAAAATTTTGTTCTTACAGGAACTTTGACGAGTTCTGCTGTTATTATTGGGCTAAGTATCCTCTTTATCATCATTTTGTACGTGACCCTTAGACAGACTTTTTCAAATTACCAAAAGCAGGTCGTAGATCTAGTAGATTCGATCGAGGTGATTGCTCAAGGGGAAGAAGGCCTTCGAATCGATACCTCTGAAAAAGACCAAGAATTGCTTCTCATTGCAGAAACAACCAATGATATGTTGGATCGCCTGGAAAAAAATATTCACGATATATATCAGCTAGAGCTCAGTCAAAAAGATGCCAATATGCGAGCCCTGCAAGCTCAGATCAATCCTCACTTTATGTACAATACTCTGGAGTTTATACGGATGTATGCTGTCATGCAAAGTCAGGATGAACTGGCAGATATTATCTATGAATTTAGTAGCTTGTTACGCAACAATATCTCCGACGAGCGGGAAACGACCTTGAAGCAGGAGTTGGAATTTTGCCGAAAATATAGCTATCTCTGTATGGTACGTTATCCTAAATCCATTGCTTATGGTTTCAAGATTGCACCAGAATTGGAAGAAATGAGGATTCCAAAATTTACACTCCAACCATTAGTAGAAAACTACTTTGCCCATGGTGTTGACCATCGCAGAACGGATAATGTCATTAGTATCAAAGCCTTTAAGGGCCAAGGCTTCGTTGAGATCCTAGTGGAAGACAATGGTCGAGGAATGCCTGCTGAGAAACTAGCTAGCTTGCAAGAAAAATTAGCTCAGCGAAGTTTTGAACACGAGGTAAGCTATAGTGGAGAGCGGCAATCAATTGGAATAGTAAATGTACACGAACGCTTTGTTCTCTACTTTGGGGATCGCTACCAAATCAGTGTAGAGTCAGCTGAGCAAGAGGGTGTTCGTTACCATATCACTATCCAGGATGAATAGAAAGGGTAGAAATGTATAAAGTTTTATTAGTAGACGATGAGTACATGGTGACAGAGGGGCTCAAGCGATTAATCCCCTTTGAAAAATGGGATATGCAAGTCGTCGCAACAGCTAATCACGCAGATGATGCTTTGGACTATGTTAAGAAAAATCCAGTAGATGTGGTCATTTCCGATGTCAACATGCCAGATAAGACCGGACTTGAGATGATTAGGGAAATGAAAGAGCTACTTCCAGATACCTATTATATCTTGCTGTCTGGTTATCAGGAGTTTGAGTACGTTAAAAAAGCCATGAACCTTAGTGTCGTGGATTATCTGGTCAAGCCAGTAGACAAGGTGGAGTTGGGCAATTTATTAGAAAAAATTGCGCAACAGCTTCAGGAAAAGGTGGAGCAAAGTCAGACCCTCAGTCAAGAATTGGATGAGACAGGATTTACGAACTACCTATCAGGTAAAGACAGCTGGTGGATTGGTCTATCCAAGGAAAAGCAGGGTTCTTTCACCATTCCTTACTATGTTTTGGGGCAAGACTGGCAGATTTTCATCTCTGATCAACCGCTCGATGGCATCGTCGTGACACCATTTGAAGCACCCTACCAGCAGTCCTTTGAGAATTGGAAGATCAACGCTGAAAAAGCCCTTTTCTACGGTTCAGTCAATCTAGAAAAATCCGAGAGTTTGTTTGCTTATTATGAGCCGATTTATCGGGTGATTATCCAAGGGAATATCAATCAAATCATCGAAGAATTAACCTTGCTAGAGAAGGTCGTCTTGGAGAATACCCCGCGCGTGGCTATCACGAAGCAGCTCTTTACCCAGTTTGTCATGGATGTCTTTCATTTGTTTGAACACCTAAAAGCAGATGATATGACCGAGATTGTCAAAGCTATCCATGCCATTAACACCTTTGAAGAATTGGTTGCCTATATCAAAGAAACCTTGACCAAGTTCTTTGGCCAGTATCGCATGAATGAAAATGTGGTGAGCGTTCTGGAGGTGATTGGGCGTGATTATCAGAAAGAGCTCTCACTTAAGGATATTAGCAAGGATCTCTTTATCAATCCTGTCTATCTCGGTCAGCTAATCAAGAGGGAAACCAACTCAACCTTTGCGGAATTGCTCAATAAACAGCGAATTAAGGCAGCGCAGCAACTCTTACTTTCGACCAGTGATAGCATCGAAGATATTTGCTATGCAGTTGGCTATAGTAATGTTGGATATTTCTATAAGGTTTTCCGTAAATTGTGCGGAAAATCACCGAAAGCTTATCGGAAACAAGTTGAAACTAGCTTGTAAAAGTTGTATTCCTGTACAAAAAATGCTATAATGTTCAAAATATCTTTTGGAGGAAAACATGAAAAAGAATCCTATTTATCTTTGGGTTTTGTTAGTCTTATCAGCCCTCATTTCATCTATGTCATTATTTGGAATCTTGAGTCCATTGCCAAGTAAAGATGTGCTTCGTGCTAGCCTGGCGAATAGCGGGACGCTTACTGCTCAGCAATTAGAAGACACAGTCAACTATACTTACCAAGTAACAGCATCATCGCACTCAATTTTTAATGTAGTTTTGATTGTTTTATCTGCTATTTTAGTTGTAGTAGCCTTTGTATTTCTAGTACGTAAAAATGTGCAATTCGCAAACTATGCTTATATCGGCTATGTTCTACTAGCGATTGTTGGTTTGGTTTATAGCTATATGAACGTTCAAGATGCGGTTCAATTAATCAAAGATTCTACCCTCGGCCTAGGAATGGGAGCATTTGCACAAGGAACGAATATTTTGTTCATCATTATCAATGTTCTCTTTTTAGCCTTAGTCTTTTACAAGATGTGGCGCCAACAAAAAGATTTGGCCGAAGAAGTCGAAGCAGAAGAAGTTGCCTAAGTATTGACAAAAAAGAACTATCAAGTTACAATCTTGGTAGTTCTTTTTAAATCGTAAACAAAAAATAGAGGTCAACATGAAAAAAATATCCCTAGTGTATATCAGTCTGAGTGGGAATACAGAGAGTTTTGTAACCCGACTCAAGGACTATCTCTTGTCTCAGTATGAGGGAATTGAGGTCCAAAAAATCCATATCAAGGATTTGGTCAAGGAAGGCCAAGAATTCTTTGAAATGGAACATCCCTATGTCGCTTTCTTGCCGACCTATCTGGAAGGTGGAAATGGCGTTGATAACGGCGATGTTGAAATTCTAACGACTCCAGTGGGCGACTTTATTGCTTATGGAGCCAATGCTAGTAAGTGTTTTGGGGTAGTGGGTTCCGGTAACCGCAATTTTAACAATCAATACTGCCTGACAGCCAAGCAGTATAGCCAGCGCTTTGGCTTCCCGGTCCTAGCAGACTTTGAAATGCGTGGTATGCTGGGAGATATTAAAAAAGTCGCAGCAATCATTGCAGACTTGTATGAGTTAGAGACAGAAAAATAAAGTAGTTCTGAGGGGCAGTTGAGATTTTCAACTGCTTTTTGTGTATGCAAAAAGCACCCCGTAAGGGTGCCATTTTATAAACTATCCTGCTTTTCCGATGGCAAGTGCATAGATAAAGAAAATAGCAAAGCCAAAGAGGAAAATCAATCCTGCGATAGCGAGGAGTTTTAGCCAAGAAGGAAGATTTTTATTCTCACGTGTCACCAATACATAGTTCAAAAGAGCGAAGAATGGTGTTGTCAGGAAAGAACCGATCATGGCAAAGCGAAGCATGGTGGAAACTTGTCCAGCAAAGAACTTGATGATGACGATACCGATAATAGCTGTGAGGGTCATCCAGATGTTCAAAGATTTGCGAGAATCCTCTTTTTGCCGAATTAAGAGTCGCAGCGATTCCTGATTGACACGAGAGTAGCCATCGATAACGGTGATGACCGTTCCAAAGATACAAAGAAAGGCGATAAAGGTGATCAAATAACGGGACCATTCTCCAAGAACAGAGGCATACATACCCACGAATTGAGAGATGTATTTGGCTGAAGCGGCTTCAACTGCTTGTCCTGTAGGATATTGAATCAGTGCTCCAAGTGCCACGAAGAATACAGCCAGGATAGCAGTTCCAATGTAACCAACGTTAAAGTCGAAAAGGGCGTCCTCTGTATTAAAGTTGACAGTCTTTTTCTTTTCAGCAGACCAGAGTGAATTGATGGCAGAAATCTCAATAGGAGCAGGCATCCATCCTAAGAGGGAAACGATGAAAGGGAGGGCCGCCATTTGCCAAGGTGTCTTTTCGACAAAATCAGAGCTGTATTCTGGATGTTTAATTGCTGCAATAATAACTGCAAGAACTGTTGCAATGGTCAAAGCAGACATGATCCATTTTGCCATACCATCCAATAGTTTGTAGCCACCAAAGAGTAGCATGGCCCAAATGACTGCAACAAGGATAAGGGACCATTGAGTGATGCTAAGACCAATCATTGGAAAAGCGCTAGCGATGATAGCTGAGCAAAGGATAGCGACTCCAGCTGTATTAACCATGGCAGAGAAGACGTTGAGGACAAAGAAAATCCAGAGATAGAGTTTTCCTTTTTCGGCATAACCTTCCACCAAGGTTTTGCCAGTGTCGGCAGTATATTCGGCACCAAAACGGAAAAATGGATATTTAAAAACATTGGCCAAGATAACCAAGAGGAGTAGTGACCAACCATAAGAACCACCAGCTTGAGTGGAGGATACGATGTGAGAACCTCCAACGGCTGCAGAAGCCATTAGGATTCCTGGCCCCATTGCCTTTAGTTTGCTTGCCCAGGTTGACTGGTTTGATAACGTAACTTGTGACATAATAAACACTCCTATTTTTGAATTTTCAGAATAATCTGAATAGATAGCTACTATTCTACAAAAAACGTAAAGGAAATGCAAGAATATTTTGAAAAAATACAGAAAATTACAGAAAACTTTACATGCATTAATGAAATTTCTCCAAGGAGAATATGGTTAAGACTAAAAAATCCGAGAAGAAAGCTTCTCGGATTTTGATTATTTCAATTGATCTGTAACGTCTTTTGAGAGCAACATTCCCAGATGGTAAGTTTTATTGATATGTGCAATGACATCATTGATATTTTCAGTCGTGTGAATTTTCTCTTTAATGTCAGACCTAAATGTCTCGTCCTTCAAGAGTTGCTCTTGGTAGAGTCTTTGAAGTCTTTCCTTCTCGTACTTATTGAGCAGAAAAAGGAAAACCAAGCTAAGTACAACGAGGATATAAGCATATTGGCTCATAAGGAATCTCCCAGTGTGATAAATAGTAAAAGTGAATAAATTGTTTCATTGAAATGCTACAATGCCGAACAAAATATAAATGTTATTTTGCTCAATCGTTCGGATTGCTTTCAAGTAATTTAAAAGATTACGACATGAGCCTAACCAAATCGATATTATTTGGTTAGGTGAATTAGTGAAGCGCCTAGCCAAAGTCCGAATAGGATTTGGCGTTAGTTACTTAGATTGCTCCGCAATCAAGTAACTTTGGCGATTTACATCTTCTCTGGCGCTTCTACTCCGAGCAAACGAAGAGCTTCTTTGAGGACGACTGCGGTTGCGTAGCTGAGGGCCAGACGGCTGTCGCGCTCAGGACTTTCATCTAGAATACGTGTATGTGCATAGTACTTGTTAAAAGCTTGAGCCAAACTAATCGCAAATTTCGCAATGATAGAAGGTTCAAAATTATCTGCTGCACGATTGATAATGCGTGGGAAGTCTTGGAGTAGTTTAATGATTTCCCAGCTTTCAGCATCCTTCAGGCTGTAGTTGCCAGCTGTATCTGGTTTGAAATCAGCTTTGCGCAAGATAGATTGGATACGAGCGTAGGCGTATTGAACGTAAGGTCCAGTTTCCCCTTCAAAGGATACCATAGCTTCAAGGTCGAAGTCATATCCATTTGTACGGTCGGTCTTAAGATCATAGAACTTGATAGCCCCGACTCCAACAGCGTGGGCAACCTGGTCTTTATTTTCTAACTCAGGATTTTTCGCTTCGATTTGGGCCTTGGCACGACTAACAGCCTCTGCAATAGTAGGCTCTAGCAAGATGACATTTCCTTTACGAGTAGAGAGTTTTTTCCCTTCTTTTGTTACCAATCCAAACGGAACATGGACAATGTCTTGGCTCCAATCGTAGCCCATCTCTTGTAGTACTGCCTTGAGTTGTTTGAAGTGGGCAGATTGCTCTTGACCAACAACATAGATGGATTTTGCAAATTGGTATTCGTTTTTACGGTAGAGGGCTGCAGCCAAGTCACGTGTGATATAGAGAGTTGCACCATCAGATTTTTTGATAAGGGCTGGATGTTCAATTCCATATTTCTCAAGATTGACAACTTGGGCTCCCTCTGACTCAACAAGAAGTCCTTTTTCAGCGAGAATGTCTACAACAGCATCCATCTTATCATTGTAAAAGGCTTCTCCGTTGTAGCTGTCAAATTCGACTTGCAATTCATTGTAAAGGCGGTTGAATTCCACTAAACTTTCATCACGGAACCATTGCCAGAGAGCGAGGGCTTCCTCATCTCCATTTTCCAGTTTACGGAACCATTCGCGTGCTTCTTCGTCCAAGCTAGGATCTTTTTCAGCTTCAGCATTGATGCGAACGTAGAGCTTAAGAAGTTCATCGATTGGATGCGCTTTAACGGCCTCCTCATTTCCCCATTTCTTGTAGGCAACGATCAACATTCCAAACTGTTTGCCCCAGTCTCCTAAATGATTGACCTTGACCGTTTGATAGCCGATTTTTTGGAAAATATGTGACAAGCTATCTCCGATAACTGTTGAACGCAAGTGCCCAATAGAGAATGGTTTTGCGATGTTGGGACTAGACATATCAATAACGACATTTTCTTGCTTGCCAATGGTTTGGTCAGCATAGTGCTCTTTCTCAGTAATAACATCCTGTAATACTTGAGCCGAAATAGCAGATTTATCAAGGAAAAAGTTGACGTAAGGTCCAGTAGCAACAACCTTTTCAAAGGCTTGACTATTGATTTTTTCAGCAATATCTGTTGCAATCATTTGAGGAGCTTTACGCTCGACCTTTGCTAGAGAAAAGGCAGGGAAGGCGATGTCTCCCATTTCTGAGTTTTTAGGTGTTTCCAGTAAATTTAAAATAGCCTCTTGGTCCAGACTATCAATGACGCTAGCCAACTCGCTAGCAATCAATTCTTTTGTATTCATAAGGGCTCCTTTTGGGCTTTTTTACTATTTTAACACAATTTACTACATTTTTTGAGAAAGAAAAGAATTTTTTTGAATTATCTATTTTTTTTGGTATAATATAGTTATAAAATAAATGTAAAATTTGTTATAAATATTCGCTTAAGAGGATAATATGAGAAAAAGAGAACGGCATCAGTTGATTAAAAAGATGATCGCTGAAGAAAAACTTGGGACACAAAAAGAGATTCAAGATCGTTTAGAAGCTCGTAATGTTTATGTGACACAAACGACTTTGTCGCGTGATTTGCGTGAAATCGGCTTGACCAAGGTTAAGAAAAATGATATGGTGTATTATGTACTAGCAAATGAGACAGATAAGATTGATTTAGTTGAGTTTTTGTCTCATCATTTAGAAGGTGTTGCAAGAGCAGAGTTCACCTTGGTACTGCATACCAAACTTGGGGAAGCTGCAGTCTTAGCAAACATTGTAGATGCAAACAAGGATGAATGGATTTTAGGAACGGTTGCTGGTGCTAATACCTTATTGGTTATTTGTCGAGACCAGCACGTTGCCAAGCTGATGGAAGATCGTTTGCTAGATTTGATGAAAGATAAATAAGGTCTTGGGAGTTGCTCTCAAGACTTATTTTTAGCAAGGAGAGACGAAAAATGGCAACAGAAAAGCTATCACCCGGCATGCAACAGTATGTGGATATTAAGAAACAATACCCAGATGCTTTTTTGCTTTTTCGAATGGGTGATTTTTACGAGTTGTTCTATGAAGATGCAATTAATGCAGCACAAATTTTAGAAATTTCCTTAACGAGTCGGAATAAAAATGCAGAAAATCCGATACCAATGGCGGGCGTCCCCTATCATTCTGCCCAGCAGTACATCGATGTTCTGATTGAGCAGGGCTATAAAGTTGCCATTGCAGAACAGATGGAAGATCCCAAACAAGCAGTGGGGGTTGTCAAGCGAGAGGTGGTCCAGGTCATCACACCTGGAACGGTCGTTGATAGCAGTAAGTCGGATAGTCAGAATAATTTCTTGGTTTCCTTAGATCGTGATGGCAATCAGTTTGGTCTGGCTTATATGGATTTGGTGACGGGTGATTTCTATGTGACAGGTCTACTAGATTTCACGTTGGTTTGTGGGGAAATTCGCAATCTCAAGGCTCGTGAAGTGGTGCTGGGTTATGACTTGCCTGAGGAAGAAGAACAAATTCTAAGTCGTCAGATGAATCTGGTGATTTCCTATGAGAAAGAAGGTTTTGAGGACATCCATTTATTGGGTTCACGACTGGCAGCTGTGGAGCAAGCGGCAGCTAGTAAGCTACTCCAGTATGTTCACCGAACCCAGATGCGGGAATTGAACCACCTCAAACCAGTTATCCGCTATGAAATCAAAGATTTCTTGCAGATGGATTATGCGACCAAGGCTAGTTTGGATTTGCTTGAGAATGCCCGTTCAGGCAAGAAGCAAGGGAGTCTTTTCTGGCTTTTGGATGAAACCAAAACAGCTATGGGCATGCGGCTCTTGCGTTCTTGGATCCATCGTCCTTTGATTGATAAGGAGCGAATCATCCAACGTCAAGACGTGGTGCAGGTCTTTCTTGACCACTTCTTTGAGCGCAGCGATTTAACGGATAGCCTCAAGGGTGTTTATGACATCGAACGTTTGGCTAGTCGGGTTTCTTTTGGTAAGACCAATCCAAAGGATCTCTTGCAATTGGCGACCACCTTATCTAGTGTACCACGGATTCGAGCGATTTTAGAGGGAATGGAGCAGCCTGCTCTGGCCTACCTCATCGCACAGTTAGATGCCATTCCTGAGTTGGAGAGCTTGATTAGTGCTGCCATTGCTCCTGAAGCTCCTCACGTGATTACGGAAGGTGGCATTATCCGTACGGGATTTGATGAGACCTTAGACAAGTACCGTCGTGTGCTCAGAGAAGGGACTAGCTGGATTGCTGAGATTGAGGCTAAGGAGAGAGAAAACTCTGGCATCAGCACGCTTAAGATTGACTACAATAAAAAAGATGGCTATTATTTCCATGTGACCAATTCGCAACTGGGAAATGTGCCATCCCACTTTTTCCGCAAGGCAACACTGAAAAACTCGGAACGCTTTGGGACAGAGGAGTTAGCCCGTATCGAGGGGGATATGCTGGAGGCGCGTGAGAAGTCAGCCAACCTAGAATATGAAATCTTTATGCGTATCCGTGAGGAAGTCAGCAAGTACATCCAGCGTTTGCAGGCTCTAGCCCAAGGAATTGCAACGGTTGATGTCTTGCAAAGTCTAGCAGTTGTGGCTGAAACTCAGCATTTGATTCGACCAGAGTTTGGGGATGATTCACAAATCAATATCCAGAAAGGGCGCCATGCTGTCGTCGAAAAGGTCATGGGAGCTCAGACCTATATTCCAAATAGTATCCAGATGGCAGAAGATACGAGTATTCAGCTAATTACAGGGCCCAACATGAGTGGGAAGTCAACCTACATGCGCCAGTTAGCCATGACTGCGGTTATGGCCCAGCTGGGCTCGTATGTGCCGGCGGAGAGCGCCCATTTGCCGATCTTTGATGCTATCTTTACCCGTATCGGAGCAGCAGATGACTTGGTTTCAGGTCAATCAACCTTCATGGTAGAGATGATGGAGGCCAACAATGCCATTTCGCATGCGACCAAGAACTCTCTCATTCTCTTCGATGAATTGGGACGGGGAACGGCAACATATGATGGGATGGCTCTTGCCCAGTCCATCATCGAATACATTCATGAACATATCGGAGCCAAAACCCTCTTTGCGACCCACTACCATGAGTTGACCAGTCTGGAGTCCAGCTTGAAAAACTTGGTCAATGTCCATGTGGCGACCTTGGAGCAGGATGGGCAGGTTACCTTCCTTCACAAGATCGAACCAGGACCAGCTGACAAATCCTACGGTATCCACGTTGCTAAGATTGCTGGCTTACCAGCAGAACTTTTATCAAGAGCGGATAAGATATTGACTCAACTGGAGAATCAAGAGACGGAAAGTCCTGCTCCAATGAGAGAAACAAGTGCTGTTACTGAACAGATGTCACTCTTTGATACCCCTGCAGAGCATCCTATCCTAGCAGAATTAGCTAAACTGGATGTTTACAATATGACACCGATGCAGGCTATGAATGTCTTGGTTGAGCTCAAACAAAAGTTATAAAAAAATCCCACTCACATTTTTGTGAGTGGGATTTTTCTCTATTACTTTTTATGGGCCAAAAGTTGATTGATGTGGTCTACTTTTTTAGCTTCTCTTTTATAGAGAATAGCCCAGATGATGAGGTAGACAATCGCAAACTCTGGAATGAGCTGGAGATAGAAGGTCCAGTGGAAGGGGAACCAACCAGCCAGAGTTGCTAGTGGAACAAAGCCAATCAGCATGAGGAAGAAATGGGAAAGTGTGGCACGGAGCAGGCTCCAGTCACGGCTGAATAAGCGGCTGCCAAAGCTAAAGAGAACACCGATAGCTGACCAGATGACCATACAGTAGAGCAAGACTAGAGCACCGTGAACCTGATGTTGAGCCATCGCTTGGCCGATAAGAGACTCGGGACTTAGTGGGGCATAGGTATTTGGTGCATAAATGAGTGAAAAGAGGATAGAGAGGATGAGGCCGATAAGTACACCAGCGGCTGCATCGTGAAAGATTTGTTTTTTCATAGTTCTAATTTCTCCTTGATGGTTTTTAGGTAACGGCGTGAAGAGTAAGTGAAGCTTTCGTTTTTTAAGAAAATTTCAACCAGGCCGTTGGGAGTGAGTTTGAGATGAGAGATGGAATCGATATTGACGATTTCAGATTGGGAAATTTGGATAAAAGTGGTCGGCAGAATGTCAAGAACTTGATAGAGACGCAAATCAATGGTATAGGTCTGAGATGCAGTTTCTGCTAGAACCTTTCGATTCTCTATATAGAAGCGCTGAATCTTACCAATCTTAACTAGATAGACCTGATCATCAATCTTTCCTTTGATTGTTTCTTTTTGGTCAAGATTTTCTGCGAACTCGATGACTTTCTGGACTTTTTCGGTAGGCTGAGGAGTTTGGACAATCAGCTTTTCCTCCTCGTAAGTCTCCTTAATCTGTAGTTCTACTTTCATAAATTTCCCTCCTTTTCAGTTATACAAGGTTAATCTCACTTCTTGTACACCTTTATTAATACTCTTCAAAAATCAAATTCTAACCACGTCAGCGTCGTCTTGCCGTACTAAAGTACTGTCTGCGCCTAGCTTTCTAGTTTGCTCTTTGATTTTTATTGAGTATACCATTATTTTACGACCCATGGCAAGAGCTTTTGTCTATGTGGAGAGATTTGGAGTCTATGTGGTATTTGCTTTTTCTGGTAACATCTGAAATATGGTATAATAGCACTAATCAATTTCTAGGAAAATAGATACAGAAAGGGGCTGAAAGATGTCTCATATTATTGAATTGCCAGAGGTACTGGCAAACCAGATTGCGGCAGGAGAAGTGATTGAACGTCCTGCCAGTGTAGTCAAAGAGCTGGTAGAAAATGCCATTGACGCGGGTTCTAGCCAGATTATCATTGAGATCGAGGAAGCTGGTCTTAAGAAGATTCAAATCACAGATAATGGCCATGGAATTGCCCACGATGAGGTGGAATTGGCTCTCCGTCGTCATGCGACCAGTAAGATAAAAAATCAGGCAGACCTCTTTCGGATTCGGACGCTTGGTTTTCGTGGTGAAGCCCTGCCTTCGATCGCTTCTGTCAGTGTCTTGACTCTGTTGACGGCGGTGGATGGTGCGAGTCATGGGACCAAGCTCGTTGCGCGTGGGGGTGAAGTTGAGGAAGTCATCCCAGCGACTAGTCCTGTGGGAACCAAAGTTTGTGTGGAGGACCTCTTTTTCAATACACCAGCTCGTCTCAAGTATATGAAGAGTCAGCAGGCAGAGTTATCCCATATCATTGATATTGTCAACCGTCTAGGGTTAGCCCATCCTGAGATTTCTTTTAGCTTGATTAGTGATGGCAAGGAAATGACACGAACAGCTGGAACTGGTCAACTGCGACAAGCCATCGCAGGGATTTATGGTTTGGCGAGTGCCAAGAAGATGATTGAAATTGAGAACTCTGACTTAGATTTTGAAATTACAGGTTTTGTGTCTTTACCTGAATTAACCCGAGCCAACCGTAACTATATCAGCCTCTTCATCAATGGCCGTTATATCAAGAACTTCTTGCTCAACCGTGCTATTTTGGATGGTTACGGAAGCAAGCTTATGGTAGGGCGTTTTCCACTGGCTGTCATTCACATCCATATTGACCCCTATCTAGCTGATGTCAATGTGCATCCAACCAAACAAGAAGTGCGGATTTCTAAGGAAAGAGAACTGATGGCGCTGCTTTCAGAAGCTATTTCAAATAGTCTCAAGGAACAAGCCTTGATTCCTGATGCTTTAGAAAATCTTGCCAAGTCGACCGTGCGCAATCGTCAAAAGGTAGAGCAAACTATTCTCCCACTCAAAGAAAATACGCTTTACTATGAAAAAACAGAACTCTCAAAACCTAGTCAAGCTGAGGTGGCTGACCACCAGGTTGAATTAACTGAGGAGGGTAGGGACCTACCCCTGTTTGCTAAAGAAACTTTAGACCAATTGACTAAGCCTGCAAAACTGCATTTTGCAGAGAGAAAGCCTGCTAACTATGACCAATTAGACCATCCGGAGTTAGACTTAGCCAGTCTTGATAAGGCTTATGACAAGCTGGAGAGAGAAGAATCATCCAGCTTCCCAGAGTTGGAGTTTTTCGGACAGATGCACGGGACCTATCTCTTTGCCCAGGGGCGAGATGGACTCTACATCATAGACCAGCACGCGGCTCAGGAACGAGTCAAGTACGAGGAATACCGTGAAAGCATCGGCAATGTTGACCAGAGTCAGCAACAACTCCTAGTGCCCTACATCTTTGAATTCCCAGTGGATGATGCCCTTCGTCTCAGGGAAAGAATGCCTCTTTTAGAGGAAGCGGGCGTCTTTCTAGCAGAGTACGGAGAAAATCAATTCATCCTGCGTGAACATCCTATTTGGATGGCAGAAGAAGAGATTGAGTCAGGTATCTATGAAATGTGCGACATGCTGCTCTTGACCAAGGAAGTTTCGATCAAGAAATACCGAGCAGAGCTAGCCATCATGATGTCCTGCAAGCGGTCTATCAAGGCCAACCATCGTATCGATGACCACTCAGCCAGACAGCTCCTTTATCAGCTTTCTCAATGTGACAACCCCTATAACTGTCCGCATGGACGTCCTGTTTTGGTGCATTTCACCAAGTCGGATATGGAAAAGATGTTCCGACGCATTCAGGAAAATCACACTAGTCTTCGTGAGTTGGGGAAATATTAAGAACACAAAAAGCCATTGTTCCTTTTGAACAAGGCTTTTTAGTTTTTCTAAGATGGGAACTTTGATTGGGTATGGGCAACTTGACACGAGGTTTACACTTGCTTGACAAGACCAGTCCTATAAAAAGTGTTGTGAAAACTGAACTAGGTGATTCAAGGTTTTGTAGAGTCGTCTTTGTTGGAAGGATTCTCAGGACCAATCACCTTATCAAGATAACGTTGTTTGGTTTTGAGAGCCTTGTTGATAGCAACTGCAGACGCAATCAAGAGAACGAAGGTTAGCCAGATCCAAGCAGTGAATTCAGCTGGAAAACTAGAACCAGCCAAAAAGAGATAGATAGCCAGAGCCAAGACGAAAATATAAATCACTTGCCAGAGACCATAGGATTTAGCCTCTTTATAGTATTTGTCCTTGCCTTCTTCCAAGATCACTTGTGAGGCCCCTTTTTCAGAGTTTTCATCCAGTAGTAGATAGTCAGTTGTCACTTGAAAAATCCTGCTTAATTCAATGATTTTTTCGATTTCTGGAAGGACTTGACCAGACTCCCATTTTGAGATGCTTTGCCGAGAAACATTGATTTGTTCTGCTAGCTTTTCCTGGGACCAACCTTTTTCCTTTCTGAGTTCAAATAGTTTTTCTGCGAGTTTCATCATTCTATCCTCCTTTTTCTACCTCTATCCTAACAATTTTTACTTATAATGAGAATACAATCTCCTGTACTATTTGTCAACCAGAGGTTGCACCTTTTGTTGCAGTTTGTCTTAAGGAAATATGGTATACTAGATAGGCAAAATAATGGAGAAAAAACTATGTACGAATATTTAAAAGGAATCATTACCAAAATCACTGCTAAATACATTGTCCTAGAGGCGAATGGTATCGGTTATATCTTGCATGTAGCCAATCCCTATGCTTACTCAGGTCAGGTTAATCAAGAGACCCAAATTTATGTGCACCAAGTTGTCCGTGAGGACGCTCATCTGCTTTATGGTTTTCGCTCAGAAGATGAGAAGAAGCTCTTTCTTAGTCTGATCTCGGTTTCTGGGATTGGTCCGGTATCAGCTCTTGCTATTATCGCTGCCGATGACAATGCTGGCTTGGTTCAGGCGATTGAAACTAAGAATATCACCTACTTGACCAAGTTCCCTAAAATTGGTAAGAAAACAGCCCAACAGATGGTGCTGGACTTGGAAGGCAAGGTAGTCGTGGCTAGTGATGACCTTCCTGCCAAGGTGGCAGTGCAAACCAGCGCTGAAAACCAAGAACTGGAAGAAGCCATGGAAGCCATGTTGGCACTGGGCTACAAGGCAACCGAGCTTAAGAAAATCAAGAAATTCTTTGAAGGAACGACAGATACAGCTGAGAACTATATCAAGTCTGCCCTTAAGATGTTGGTAAAATAGGAGAAGAGTATGCCAAAACGCTGTGGTTGGGTAAAAATGAATAACCCTTTATATGTAGCCTATCATGATGAGGAGTGGGGTCAACCCCTTCATGATGACCAAGCATTGTTTGAGTTATTGTGTATGGAAACCTACCAGTCGGGTCTATCTTGGGAAACGGTGCTAAACAAGCGCCAAGCTTTCAGAGAATCATTTCATGGCTATCAAATTCAGGCGGTCGCGGAAATGACAGATGGAGAGTTGGAAGCCTTGTTAGAGAATCCAGCCATCATCCGAAATCGTGCCAAGCTCTTTGCGACGCGTGCCAACGCCCAAGCATTTTTACAAATCCAGAAAACCTTTGGCTCTTTTGACGCTTATCTCTGGTCCTTTGTTGAGGGAAAAACGATCGTGAATGATGTTCCTGACTATCACCTAGCACCTGCTAAAACAGCCTTGTCTGAAAAATTAGCTAAAGATCTAAAAAAACAAGGTTTCAAGTTCACAGGTCCAGTCGCCGTTTTAGCTTTTCTACAAGCAGCAGGTCTGGTTGACGACCATGAGAATGATTGTGAGTGGAAAAGCGGAAGTTAGTGAGTCCAAGCGTCTAACTATCTGAGAATATAGAAAAAAGCTGAGAAATTCCTCTCAGCTTTTTGATTATATGCTAGTAATTTTTATAGTGCAGTAAGAAATGTCAGTCCACCTAAGACAACGCCGGCTGAGTTTGGAATAATTAGTATCCAATCCTTCTTAGGTTCTTTTGTCCATCCGTAAATAACCCAAATTAAACAAGATACTGCTGCGGATAAAGGCTGAAATGGTTGAGCCTTGTTGCCTTGTAAATTGGCAAAAATTTGTGGGATGTAGGCGATAAATACAATAATCCCGATAAAGGCCCCGATTGAACCGACAATTTGATTTATTTTTTGTTTAGTCATATACACCTCCTTTAAAAAGATATCATAGAAATAAGCAAAATGCAATAAATTCAGACACAAATTGTAACGAAAATCAATACCAAAGCACAAAAATGGAGAAATTGTTTATTTTTTGTTATCGTCAAAGCGAATGACTTGCTCCTGTGCATCTACATAGGCGTGAACGCCAAAGGGAACAATGGCTCTTGGTGTGGCATGGCCAACGTTTAGATTATAGACAATCGGGATATTGTTATCAATGATATCCAATAGTGCTTCCTTATAGTCGTCATAGAAGGTTTCATCCATTGGCTTTCCGACCAAGAGTCCACTGATTACCTCAAATACTCCAGTTTCTTTCAAAGTCTGCAACATTTTTTTGAAATTATCAGGTTCAGGCTTTTCTTCACTTGTTTCCAACAAGAGGATTTTTCCTTTCCAGTCAGATAAGTCAGGAAAAAGTTTGTATTTTTGGCAGAGCTCCGTGCTGTCTGCGTATCGAGAGTTGTCAAAGATATCATAGAGAGATTCAAGGCAACCTCCGAGAATTTCTCCCTCAAACTGGGCATTTCCTTGTAACAAGTCAAAACCTGTATTTACATGACTGACTCGAGCTGTTCCCAGAGCCTTGGGACTAAAATCAGTCCGTTCCTCATACCAAAGGTCGCTAGGGCGGATTTCTGAGATTCTCCCAGTCTCGATCAGTTCTTTAAAGTAGTGGAGGCTATAGGGCAACATTTCTTTGTCTAACTCACAAATGTCCGCTAGAAAGGATTGGCCGTAAAAAGTCTTGATTCCTAGTTTATGCAACATGAGATGGTTCATGGTCGTATCCGAGAAACCGAGAAAAATCTTTGGTTTGATAACCTTTTGTAGTTGGTCATTTTCAAAAAGATAAGGTAGCAAGCGATAGGTATCATCCCCACCGATGGCGCATAGGATCATGTCGATGCTATCGTCCGAAAAGGCCTGCATCAAATCCTCTGCACGCGTCTCGGGATGATCCTTGATAAAGTCCAAGCCCTTTAGCGAATGGGGCAAAAAGATAGGATTGAGTCCCAGATCCTTGAGACGCTGGACACCTAGCTCCACTTCGTGTTTGACAAAGTCTTCTCCAATAATGCCACTAGACAAGCTCACGATACCAATAGTAGAAACCATATCTCATCCTCCTAGAAATTGATTGAGCCTATTTTATCACAAAAGGTGAGAGAAAACTACAATAATGAGACTCAGAAGTGCTATTGAATCTCAAGAAAGCAGGAAAAAAAGCAACCGCCTTTGCAGTTGCTTTTCGTTTTTCTAATCTCTAATCTCACTAGATATGAGTTACTTGGTCAACTCTTGATTATAGGAGAGAGCTAAATCAATCCAGTAAGGAAGTTCTTTTTGACCTTCTATATCTAGGTCTATATAGCCATGATAAGGTCGCCCTCTCATCAATGTAGTATGAGCTCCTGTTCGGGGTAGAACTTGCTTTTCTATTTCTTTGCCAATTCTCACCATAACCAGTTCGTCCTTTCTGGAACTAACTGTAAGGACCATTTTCCCACGAATCATAAAGGCAAGGCCACCAAACAGTTTCTTTTCTTCTAGCTCTTCTTCGAAAATTTGGGGAGGAAGTTTGAGTGCTAGAATTTTTCGAATCTGCTGAGCTAAAGATTGACTATATGCCATAGTTTTTCACTTTTCTTAATAACGTGATGGGCCTGCACTTGCGCTTCGGATATTGAAGCGTTTCTTGAGATAGAAGCGAAGGGCGAGAAGGGCCGCTCCTAGGACAGCCAAAGGCAGTGGAGCAAGGATTGGATTGAGAGCTGCTGGTAGGAAGCTTGTTGCGAAGAAGACAGCCAACCAGAGAAGCATAGCAGCGAGGATGACGAGGATTGATTTCCAGAAAGGAGGGCGCTGGCTACGATCTGTATCTGGACCATAATACTGGTAGACAAAGTAGTACATCAAGTAGAAGGCCACCCCTCCGACAAGTCCAACCAACAAGAGGGTAATCAACCCATAGCCAATAGCTTGGTCTGTAGAGAAGAAGTTGGTCAGAGAGCTAACCAGTGCAAAGAGACTGGTGATAAAAAGGGCTGAGTCCATAATCATGAGTTTTGGATCATCATTTTCCTTAGGATGCTCTTTTTCGTATTGCTCTTTGACAGTGAAGCTATGAGCCCAGTGGGTTGGAGCCCCGTAGAGGGAACGTGCAGTCGTTCCTTTGGCTTGCTCTTCAAGGATTTTAGGAATGACTTCCTCAAAGATAGCCTTGATTTCAGCGTCTGTTTTACCATCTTTGATAAATTGTTGGGTAGCGATGTGGATAAACTCTTGGTTTTTCTTAGTTAATTTTTGTAAATCAATCTGAGACATAGGGATTCCTCTTAGAACCATTTTTTATGGATGAGATAGAGAGTGAGCGAAACACTCATAGCAAAGGCGATAAAGACGATTAACCAGAAGGCGTGTGGCTCGCCATTTAGAGGGATTTCATTATCCTTGAAGTTCATCCCGTAGGCTGAGAAGATCATGGTTGGGACAGACATAACGATGGTCACGAGAGCCAGGGTTTTCATGATGTTGTTCTGGTTATTGGAAATGATAGAGGCAAAGGTCTCTGTCATAGAGTGAAGGACGTTTCCATAGATATCTGCCATCTCAATGGCCTGTTGGGTTTCAATCAGAGTGTCTTCGAGTAGGTCTTCGTCTTCTAGGTATTTCTTGATATTGCTAGTTGCGCTGGTCAATTTCTTAATCACGCGCTCGTTCGTCTTAAGTGAGGCCTTGAAATAGACGATGGTCTTTTCCAATTCCATGAGCTCGATCAGCTCTTCGTTTCGAGTAGACTTGTGAAGTTGACTTTCGATTTGTTCACTCTTACGGTCGATCGAACGAAGGGCCGTAAGGTAAAGTTCGGCGTTGCGGTAGAGAATCTGGAAGATAAAGCGTGAACGCATGAAGGTGTAAAAGTTGCGCAGTCTACGGTTGATAAAGACATCGAGAACGGGGAGGGATTCCAAGCAGGTGGTGATAATGGTTTCCTCGGTGATGATAATCCCCAGCGGAATCGTAACGTAGTAGGTACGATTGTTTCTTTCCTCTGTGATGGGAACGTCCACGATGATCAAAGTATACTCGTCTTCGATGGTAATACGGGACATTTCTTCCGCATCGAGCGGTGCTCGAAGGTCGGCAATGTCAATGTCGAAGGCGTTAGCGATTTCCAGTGATTCATTTTGTGTAGGATTGACGAGGTTGATCCAAGTACCCGGTTCAAGCGTGTCGATCTCTTTAAATTCCGTTGTTGTTGAGAGAAAAACTTGTTTCATATCCCCTATCCTTTCCTACTATTCAGTGATTCATTTTTTGCACCGTACTATTATACTATAAAAACAGCTTTTTGGGTAATAGAATTTCACATTTTTTGGTATAATGGAAAGCAATAATGGACTAGAAAGAACAAAGATGCAAGATAAAATTGTGATTCATGGGGCGCGTGCCCATAACTTAAAAAATATTGATGTGGAGATTCCAAGAGACAAGCTGGTTGTTGTGACTGGTTTGTCAGGTTCTGGGAAATCCAGTCTGGCCTTTGATACCCTCTATGCTGAGGGCCAACGTCGTTATGTGGAAAGTTTGTCAGCCTACGCTCGCCAGTTTTTGGGCAATATGGAAAAACCAGATGTGGATGCTATTGATGGTCTCAGCCCAGCTATTTCCATCGACCAAAAAACGACTAGCAAAAACCCGCGCTCGACCGTTGGAACGACGACTGAAATCAATGATTATTTGCGTCTCCTCTACGCACGTGTGGGGACGCCTTACTGTATCAACGGGCATGGGGCTATCAAGGCTTCTTCTGTGGAGCAAATTGTGGATAAGGTTTTGGAATTGCCAGAACGCCAACGTCTGCAAATCTTAGCTCCTGTCATTCGTAAGAAAAAAGGGCAACACAAGAGCGTCATTGAAAAGATTCAGAAAGACGGTTATGTCCGCGTCCGTGTGGATGGGGAAGTTTATGATGTGACCGAAGTGCCAGAGTTGTCGAAGAGCAAGCAACACAATATCGATGTCGTGGTCGACCGTATTGTCATCAAGGAGGGCATTCGTAGCCGTCTCTTTGATTCCATTGAGGCTGCCCTTCGTATCGCAGAAGGTTATGTCATTATCGACACTATGGACGATTCTGAGTTGCTCTTTTCTGAGCATTATGCCTGTCCAGTTTGTGGTTTTACAGTACCAGAGTTAGAGCCTCGTCTCTTCTCCTTCAATGCCCCGTTTGGCTCGTGTAGTGAGTGTGATGGTTTGGGCATCAAGCTGGAGGTGGATGTTGACTTGGTGGTTCCTGATACCAGCAAAACTTTGCGTGAGGGAGCATTAGCACCTTGGAATCCTATCTCATCCAACTACTATCCAAATATGCTAGAGCAGGCCATGACAGCCTTTGGAGTGGATATGGATAAGCCTTTTGAGGACTTGTCAGAAGAAGATAAAAACTTGATTCTCTATGGCTCAGATGGCAAGGAATTCCATTTCCACTATGAAAATGAATTTGGCGGTGTGCGCGATATCGACGTTCCTTTTGAGGGAGTTGTCAATAATATCAAGCGCCGTTACCATGAAACTAATAGTGACTACACCCGTACCCAGATGCGTCTCTACATGAATGAGCTGACCTGCGGAACTTGTCACGGCTATCGTCTCAACGATCAGGCCTTGTCTGTTCGTGTGGGTGGTGAGCAAGGGCCACATATCGGTGAAATCTCAGATTTGTCTATCGCAGACCATTTGGAGTTGGTGAGCCAGTTGACCTTGTCTGAAAATGAAGCCATTATTGCTCGTCCCATTCTCAAGGAAATCAAGGATCGCTTGACCTTCCTCAATAACGTGGGACTTAACTATTTGACGCTGTCACGTTCGGCAGGAACCCTGTCAGGTGGGGAGAGTCAGCGAATTCGCTTGGCGACTCAGATTGGTTCCAACTTATCAGGTGTTCTTTATATCCTGGATGAGCCGTCGATTGGACTCCACCAGAGGGATAATGACCGCCTGATTGCTAGCTTGAAAAAAATGCGTGATTTGGGCAATACTCTTATCGTAGTGGAACATGACGAAGATACTATGCGTGAGGCGGATTATCTGATTGACGTTGGTCCAGGTGCCGGTGTTTTTGGTGGCGAGATTGTTGCTGCAGGAACACCCAAGCAGGTGGCCCGTAACAGTAAGTCTATTACAGGCCAGTACTTGTCAGGTAAACGTGCCATTCCAGTACCAGAAGAGCGCCGTGCCGGAAATGGTCGCTTTATCGAAGTGACAGGAGCGCGTGAGAACAACTTACAAAATGTCACGGCCCGCTTCCCATTAGGAAAATTCATCGCAGTGACAGGGGTGTCAGGCTCAGGAAAGTCGACCTTGATCAACAGCATCCTCAAAAAAGCCATTGCCCAGAAGCTCAACCGCAATTCAGACAAACCTGGTAAGTTTAAAACGATTACGGGGATTGAGCATGTCGATCGTCTGATTGATATTGACCAGAGTCCAATCGGACGGACACCAAGGTCCAATCCTGCCACCTATACGGGAGTTTTTGACGATATACGTGACCTCTTTGCCCAGACAAATGAAGCTAAGATTCGAGGCTATAAGAAGGGCCGTTTCAGTTTCAACGTCAAGGGTGGTCGTTGCGAAGCCTGCTCAGGTGACGGGATTATCAAGATTGAGATGCACTTCTTGCCAGATGTTTACGTTGCTTGTGAAGTTTGCCACGGAACCCGCTACAACAGTGAAACCCTAGAAGTTCACTACAAGGAAAAGAATATCTCGCAAGTTTTAGATATGACCGTCAACGATGCGGTGGAATTCTTCCAACACATTCCTAAGATTCAACGCAAACTCCAGACCATCAAGGATGTAGGACTGGGCTATGTAACGCTAGGTCAACCAGCTACCACGCTTTCTGGAGGAGAAGCCCAGCGTATGAAGCTGGCTAGTGAACTCCACAAACGCTCGACAGGTAAGTCCTTCTACATTCTGGATGAGCCAACGACAGGACTTCATACTGAGGATATCGCTCGCTTGCTTAAAGTCTTGGCTCGCTTTGTAGACGATGGCAATACAGTCCTCGTTATCGAGCACAATCTAGATGTTATTAAAACAGCAGACCATATCATCGACTTGGGACCTGAAGGCGGTGTTGGTGGTGGAACTATCATCGCAACAGGAACCCCAAAAGAAGTAGCGGCCAATGAAGCCAGCTACACAGGACAGTATTTGAAAGGAAAGTTAAAATAAGATTTAAAAGGCTCTGCTTTTTTAGGCAGAGTCTTTTTTATAATAAATCACGAATTTTTTCTTTTATAAATGGGTTAAGAGAATAGTGTTTATCCAGATATTCTAGGAGTGCTTGAGCAGACTCAGAAATGCGTTCGTAACCTTGCAAAAAGTGAGGCAATTGCTTGGCTTCCTTTGGATAACCTTCTTCAAATCGTCTGTTGGTATTAAAGATATCTATAAAATTAGATTTAGAAGTTGTTTCCAAACTGATTAGTTCAGTCCAAAGCTTGACGGCTCTGTTTTGTATTAAATCATAAGCAGCTAATTTTTCGCCTCGCTGATAGCGACCTAGCCCTAAATATAGATTACATAAAATTTCTCCCAACAGCCATTCACGGTCTCTGTTATCTTTTGATGGCAGTCTTTGTGGCTGACAGATTGTTTCATCAAAACCGACCTCCTTCCAGATAATCTTGCCTTCAGAGAAGGGAATGTTTACTAGTTCGTGAGCTTCAAAGACAGCAAATTCACAAAAAACATCATCTTCAAATAGAACTTTATGTCCGTCCACTGTATTTTGGTAGTGAAATGCAATTGGTTCTAGCTTACTTAACCAGGTTAGGTCTTGGATATAGGTCTGCTTGTAGCCATCTTTTACAATAACAAAGAAGTCTAAATCTGAGTACTGATCCAATCGTTCTCTTTCTGTTCCGCAAGAACCAAGTGCCAGCAAAGCTAGTGCTTGGTTCGAATCTTTTAGAGACTGACCAATCTCATCTAGTCTTTGTAACAGCAATTCTGTTTTATTCATATCGATACCTCGTTCTTTCTTGTTTAACAGAAATTATACATTAAGCGCTTTCAAATGTCAATTTTATCTAATCCTAGCTATATAGATTGTATTATTTTCGGTATTTTTTTGCTATAATAAATTAAATCATTTTACGGAGGTTTTCTCATGTTATCAAGAGTTGAAAAATTTGAAGCAGCATTGGCTCAGACAGAGTGTGATGCTGTCCTAGTAACCAATCTGAAGAATATCTACTATCTGACTGGTTTCAGCGGGACAGAGGCGACAGTTTTCATTAGCAAGTCGCGTCGGATTTTCCTGACGGATGCGCGCTATACCCTGATTGCCAAGGGCGTGGTTGAGGGCTTTGATATTGTGGAAACGCGAGATGCGGTTGGTGAAATTGCTAAAATTATAGCGGACGACAAGCTGGAAAAAATTGGCTTTGATGACGAAATTTCCTATGCTTACTTCAAGATGCTGGAAAGTGTGTTTGCTGGTCATGAGCTGGTTCCAATGACTGGTTTTATTGAAAATCTGCGGATGATCAAGGATGAGCAAGAAATCGCAACCATTCGTAGGGCCTGCCAGATTTCGGATCAAGCCTTCCTAGATGTACTGGATTTTATCAAGCCCGGTGAGACGACTGAGCTAGCCGTTATGAACTTTTTAGATGCCCGTATGCGCCAGCTAGGTGCTTCAGGTGCCTCTTTTGACTTCATCATCGCTTCGGGCTACCGCTCTGCTATGCCACATGGAGTGGCTAGTGACAAGGTCATTCAAAATGGTGAAACCCTGACCATGGACTTTGGTTGCTACTACAATCACTATGTCAGCGATATGACGCGGACTGTTCATGTGGGACAGGTGACAGATGAGGAGCGGGAGATTTATGATATTGTCCTGCGTAGCAATCAAGCTCTGATAGAAGCGGCTAAGGCTGGTCTCAGTCGGATCGATTTTGACAGGATTCCTCGTCAAATTATCAACGATGCAGGCTACGGTCCTTACTTCAGCCACGGGATTGGACATGGGATTGGTCTGGATATCCATGAAATTCCTTACTTTGGCAAGTCAGAAGAGCCAATCAAGGCTGGTATGGTCTTGACTGATGAACCGGGTATCTATATTGAAGGTAAATACGGGGTTCGTATCGAAGATGATATCCTGATTACAGATAACGGTTGTGAATTGTTGACTCTAGCGCCGAAGGAATTAATTGTTATTTAAGAAAATTAAGATAAATCATTGACTTTTATATTTTAAAGGTTTATACTGATAGACGAAAACGGTAGGTGAGGCTACCATAGGGATACGGATGACTACCGCAAAGCAGTGGAGACACTACTCGTTGGTCAACAGTCCTGGTCGCGAAGGCCAAGACTAAGCTCATTACATCGCCCTATGGAGTTAAAGCTTGAACGAAAAAACAGATAATTAGTTTTTTAATCCTGCCATTTTATGGTGGGATTTTCTACTGTTTTAGAACAAGGAAAGGAGACAAACGATGCAAATTGACGATCATCCAGAACCGCACATACACAGCCAATCGCTGATTTGTGTCGTTCTGCCCTTATAAAGTGATTGGTCTCTGTGTATGAAACATATCATTCATACAGATAGGAGAAACCAATGAAAACTACAAAAGAAAGATTAGCAACAGCTATTCATACACCTTTAAAAGAAACTTTATCTTTTTATAAGACAAGTCTAACAGGCTTGACTGAGGAGCAGGTGGAGAAAAATCGTGACCTATATGGCGAAAACACCATCACCAAGGGTCAAGAAGACAGTATCCTCAAAAAGATTTACGAATCTATTATCAATCCATTTACAATCATCCTGCTGGTCATCGCTATGATTTCCATGGTGACCAATGTCTGGTTGGCGAAGCCTGGACAAGAAGATCCGACGACTTCTATCATCATCGTCGTTCTCGTTCTAATCTCTGGTGGCATACGCTTTGTCCAGGAACTGCGGAGTGACAAGGCTGCGACCAATCTATCAAAAATGATTGTGAATACAGCCACAGTTATCCGCGAAGGCCAGAGTTTAGAGGTCGCAATTGAAGATTTGGTCGTTGGAGATATAGTCAAATTAAGTGCTGGGGATATGATTCCAGCAGACCTCATTTTAATTGAATCACGTGATTTCTTTGTTCAACAGTCTGGTTTGACAGGTGAAAGTGACTCGGTTGAAAAACTAGCCTTGTCAAAAATGAGTCAGTCAAATTTTGATAGTCTGCTAGAAGCAGAAGCGCTCGCTTTTATGGGAACCAATGTGATATCAGGAAGTGCTAAGGCTTTGATTCTAGCGGTCGGTGATGACACCATGATGGGAGAAATCGAGCAGACTCTCAATACCTATGACGAACCGACCTCTTTTGAACGGGAGATGAACAGCATCTCTTGGCTCTTGATCCGTTTGATGTTAGTCATGGTTCCCATCGTGTTTCTCTCCAATGGCTTGACAGATGGCGACTGGCTGGAAGCAGGTGTGTTTGCACTGAGTGTTGGTGTTGGATTGACACCTGAGATGCTTCCTATGATCATCACGGCCAGTTTAGCAAAAGGCTCCATTATCATGGCCAAGGAAAAAGTCGTCATCAAAAAACTCAATGCCATACAGGACCTAGGTGCTATTGATATCCTATGCACGGATAAAACCGGAACCCTTACCCAAGACGAAATTGTCCTTGAATATCCTTTGGATATACATGGAGATTTGGACTTGTCTGTGTTGAGACGGGCCTACCTCAATTCCTATTTTCAAACGGGATTGAAAAACTTGATGGACCGTGCCATTATCAGTAGAACTGAAAAAGAAGCTAAAGAACACGCTATTCTACAAAATTTGGATACTAGCTTCCAAAAAATAGATGAATTGCCCTTTGATTTTGAACGCAGACGGATGAGTGTCATCGTCAAGGATGAGAACGAAGTTGTTAGTTTGGTAACCAAGGGTGCTCTAGAGGAAATGCTTGCGATTTCAACCCATGTGGAATATCAAGGTCAGATTAGTCCTTTGACGGATGATATCCGAGTGGAAATCTTAAAAGAAGTAGATCAACTTAATCAACAGGGATTGCGAGTCTTGGGAGTTGCCTATAAAACAGGCCTAAAAGAAGGTTTTGCTTACTCCGTTGAAGATGAAAAAGAGATGATTCTAACAGGCTATCTTGCCTTTCTAGATCCACCAAAACCATCCGCAGCACCTGCTATCCAAGCTTTGTTAGAACACGGTGTTCAAACAAAGATCTTGACGGGAGACAATGAAAAGGTAACCCAAGCAGTTTGCGAAAAAGTTGGTCTAGACGTTGATCAAATCTTGTTGGGTTCTGATATTGATGCCATGACGGACGAAGAGTTGGCCCAAGCAGTTGAGAGGGTGACTGTCTTTGCAAAGCTCTCTCCGGATCAAAAAGCACGAATCATTTTACAAATCAAATCGAATGGACATTGTGTCGGCTATATGGGAGATGGAATCAACGATGCCCCTTCTATGAAAGTGGCAGATGTGGGGATTTCTGTTGATACAGCAGTAGATATTGCCAAAGAAACGGCTGATGTCATTTTGCTAGATAAGGATTTGATGGTGCTTGAAAAAGGTCTGGTTGAAGGACGCAAAGTCTATGCCAACATGACCAAATATATCAAGATGACGGTCAGCTCTAATTTCGGGAATATTCTGTCACTCTTAGTGTCTGGTATCTTTTTACCTTTCCTCCCTATGGCTCCGATTCACTTGATTGTGTTAAACCTCGTCTACGACCTTTCTTGCATTGCCTTGCCATTTGATAATGTAGATGAAGACTTTTTGAAGCATCCCCATAAGTGGGAAGCCAAGTCTATTACTCGTTTTATGATTTGGATGGGTCCGATTTCTTCTGCCTTTGATATTTTGACCTTTATCTTACTCTATTTTGTCATTGTTCCAATGGCGACAGGTCAAGCTTATGCTCACGGAGCAGAGGCTGCAACGGGCTTTATCATCTTGTTCCAGACAGGTTGGTTCATTGAATCCATGTGGTCCCAAACCATGGTTATCCATATGCTTCGTTCAGCAAAACTTCCTTTCTTACAAAGTCGTCCATCATGGTTTGTTCTTGGAACAACCTTGCTAGCAGCTAGTTTTGTGACCTTCCTTCCCTACTCTTCAATTGCTAGCCTGCTTCATTTAACCCCTTTGGAACCAATTTATTTCCTCTTTTTGCTTTTGATTATCGTTCTCTATATGATAAGTGTTACAGTTGTGAAACGATTGTATATCAAAAAATTTAAAAGTTGGTTATAAATTGATTTTGTCAAGAAAAAAGTACGAAAATCGCGAAAAAAGTTAATTTTTTTTAAAAATAGGTCGCAAGTCGGATGTTTTTTATGGTATAATAGACTAAACTGATAGTAACATGTAGCGAAAGGGGTAGGTACATGATCAAAATTTATACAGTCTCAAGTTGTACTAGCTGTAAAAAAGCGAAAACCTGGCTCAATGCCCACCAGTTAAGTTATAAAGAACAAAATCTCGGTAAAGAAGGAATTACAAGAGAAGAGTTATTAGATATTCTCACGAAAACAGATAATGGAATTGCCAGTATCGTTTCGTCAAAAAACCGCTACGCTAAGGCACTTGGAGTTGACATCGAGGATTTGAGTGTCAATGAAGTGCTCAACTTAATCATGGAAACACCACGGATCTTAAAGAGTCCGATTCTCGTTGACGAGAAGCGCCTACAAGTCGGCTATAAAGAAGATGATATCCGTGCCTTCTTGCCACGCTCTGTCCGTAATGTAGAAAATGCAGAAGCACGTCTACGTGCAGCTCTATAAAACATCAAGGCTGGGAGTGACTCCTGGCCTTGTTTGCTCTTTTGTTTTAAAATCATGTGAGGAATTATGAAAAAGTTACTAATTGCTAGTTTTGCTCTCCTCTTTTTGCTTGCGGGATGTGGGCAAAAAAAGGAAACTCCTGCTGCTTCCACAACAGCATCTGACCCCATCCAATCCAACCTTCCCGTTTTGGACAATGCCGAAAAGAATACGGTTGTCACCAAGACCTTGCTGATGCCGAAGTCAGAAAATGGAACGCAGCAGATTCAGACCATTACTTATAAAGGCAATCAGTTTTTGACCTTGACCATCCAGCAAAAACGACCTGTCGGGGATGAACTCAAGACCTTTATCTCTGAAAATGGCCTAGAGGAGACGCAAAAAGCGCTTCTAGAAGCGGAAGAAAAGGATGAGACCATCCAAGAGGCACGCAAACTAGCAGGATTCAAACTGGAAACCAAGCTACTCAGCGAGACAGAAATCCAGACGACAACGACTTATGATTTTCAAGTATTGGATGTCAAAAAGGCATCTCAGCTGGAATATTTAAAAAATATCGGCCTTGAAAATCTCTTAAAAAACGAACCTAGCCAATATATTGCAGATAGAGTGGCAAATGGGGCGACAGAACAATAGAAAATCCAAATTAATCGACTGACTTATTTGTAGAACGTCAGGGAATGTGCTATAATAGTACTATTCTAAGGAAAGAGGGTGTTAGAATGGGATTTACTGAAGAAACTGTACGGTTTAAATTGGATGATTCCAATAAGAAAGAAATTAGCGAAACGTTGACAGACGTCTATGCTTCTTTGAACGACAAGGGCTACAATCCGATTAACCAGATCGTCGGTTATGTATTGAGTGGTGACCCTGCCTACGTTCCTCGTTATAACAATGCGCGAAATCAAATCCGTAAGTATGAGCGTGATGAAATTGTTGAAGAATTGGTACGCTACTACCTTAAGGGACAAGGAGTCGATCTATAATCTATGAGAATTATGGGATTGGACGTCGGTTCAAAAACAGTAGGGGTGGCGATTAGCGATCCCCTAGGCTTCACCGCTCAGGGACTTGAAATCATCCAGATTAATGAGGACCAGGGCCAGTTTGGTTTTGACCGGATCAAGGAATTGGTTGACAGCTATAAGGTAGAACGCTTTGTAGTTGGTCTGCCTAAAAACATGAACAATACCAGTGGACCGCGGGTAGAAGCTAGTCAAGCCTACGGAGCAAAATTAGAGGAGCTTTTTGGTTTACCAGTAGACTATCAAGATGAGCGTCTGACGACTGTCGCTGCGGAACGTATGCTGATTGAGCAAGCAGATATCAGTCGTAACAAACGCAAGAAAGTTATTGATAAGTTGGCTGCTCAGCTGATTTTGCAAAATTATTTAGATAGAAAATTTTAAGACAGAGGAGAAACTATGTCACACGATCACAACCATGATCACGAAGAACGTGAATTGATTACACTTGTTGATGAACAAGGAAATGAAACTTTATTTGAAATCCTTTTGACCATTGATGGAAAAGAAGAATTTGGTAAAAACTATGTTCTGCTAGTGCCAGTTAACGCAGAAGAAGATGAAAATGGTGAAGTTGAAATCCAAGCTTACTCATTCATCGAAAATGAAGACGGAACAGAAGGCGAATTGCAACCAATCCCAGAAGACTCAGAAGACGAATGGAACATGATTGAAGAAGTCTTCAACAGCTTTATGGAGGAGTAAAAATATCCGGGGGATATTTTTACCCCAGTTCCTTGAAATAAGAGAGAACTGGTAAATCTGGGTCTGGGAGACTGTATCAGCCCAACTCCCAGAAATTGGAGAGAGTTGGAACGTCCGGGGAACGTTTTTAGCCCAGTTCCTTAAAATAAGAGAGAACTGGTATGTCTGGGAGACTGTATCACCCCAACTCCTAGAAACTAGAAAGAGTTGGAACATCCAGTGGATGTTTTTAGCTCACGTTGAAATTCATAGTAGCTAGTGATTAGCTAACCAGGTAAGAGGTCGGGATTTTAGTCCCGACCTCGTTTTTTATTTGTAATCATACTTTGATGCGGTAGTTGATTGGACTTTTGTTAAGGAGACATGTATGTTTGAAGTAGAAAAATGGCTGCATAGTCGGATTGGTTTAAACTTTAGATCTGGACTTGGACGAATGCAACGAGCGGTGGATTTGTTGGGGAATCCTGAGAAGACATATCCTATTATCCATGTAACAGGGACTAACGGTAAAGGGTCAACTATTGCTTTTATGAGGGAGCTGTTTGTTGCTCATGGTAAAAAAGTTGGTACTTTTACCTCTCCTCATATCATCAGTATCCATGATCGAATCTGTATCAATGGACAACCGATCGCGGAGGAAGACTTTGTCCGTATAGCTAACCAAGTCAAAGAGATGGAGAAAACTCTCTTAGAAACGCATGATCAATTGTCTTTCTTTGAGTTGTTGACCTTGATTGCCTTGCTTTACTTTAAAGAGCAGGGAGTGGATTTGGTTTTGCTAGAAGTGGGGATAGGTGGTCTACTTGATACTACTAATGTCGTAACAGGAGAGATTGCAGTTATTACTTCCATTGGGCTAGATCATCAGGAGACCTTGGGCGATAATCTGGAGGAAATAGCCGAGCAGAAAGCTGGCATTTTCAAGGCTGGCAAGAAGGCGGTCATTGCCAAGCTTACTCCAGAAGCGGAGCTTGTCTGTCAAAATACAGCAAGAGAGTTAACTGTGGATCTCTATCAAGCTGGGCGAGACTTCTCCTTGAATGCTGGGGATTTTTCAAGTAGCCTAGCGAGTTTTTCACAACTTGAAATCAGTTTGGAAGGTGTTTATCAGCAAGAAAATGCTGCCTTGGCTTTGGAAACTTTTCTTCTGTTTATGGCGTCAAGAGGTGAAAGGGTCGAAGAAGTGCTTGTCAGACGGGCCTTGCAAGAGACCCACTGGGCAGGTCGATTGGAACGGATTCGTCCGCAAATCTACCTAGATGGGGCTCACAATCTGCCAGCCTTGACTCGTCTAGTTGAGTTTATCCAAGGGAAAATCCAGCAAGGTTATCAAATTCGCATTCTTTTTGGCGCCCTTAAACGCAAGGATTATCAGGGGATGCTAGGCTATCTATCTAAGCAGTTGCCTGAGGTGGAACTTAAGATAACAGGCTTTGACTACCAAGGCTCTCTGGATGAAAAGGATGTGGTAGGTTACGATTTGATTTCTTCCTATGGCGATTTTATCAGAGAATTTGAAGATAAGGCCAATGGCCAGGACCTGCTTTTCGTGACGGGTTCACTCTACTTTATCTCAGAAGTCCGAGCGAGTTTGGTAGGAAGCGACGAGATTAGTTGACCTTCTAGGTTTAAGTTGTTATACTTGAGGTAGGAGGTATATCTGGAAACGATTCCAGCAAAACATTGGCACAAAAGAAAGGAAATCGCTATGAAAACGAAAACATTCACACTTTCTATTGCTTCCCTAGCAATTCTTAGTCTTTTAGCAGCTTGTGGACCTAAGGCACAAGCCCCTACCCAGCAATCTGCTCAGCAATCATCTACTCAACAAGAATCATCTTCTAGCGCTACGACAAGTGCTAGTCAACCGCAGGCATCCTCAAGTCAGGACACTACTGTAGCTCAACCTACGAATATCGATGGTACCTATACTGGAAAGGATGAGAATGACCAAATCACTCTTGTTGTAACAGGTAAAACTGGTACATGGACTGAGGTCGAGCCAGATGGAGATAAGGAAATCAAGCAAGTCAGCTTTGAGCCAGAAAATCAACGTGTCATTATCGGTGATGATGTCAAAATTTACACGGTTAATGGTAATCAATTGATTATCGATGATATGGACCGAGAGGCATCTGACCGAGAGGTATTAACTAAGCAATAATGATTAAGTAAAAGTTCCAATGAGATGAAAGCTATCTTTTTGGAGCTTTTTTCTTGAAAAAAGGGTTGGGTGTTCTTTACTAACTTTTTACTTAAAACGCTTACAAATGTTTGTAAAACTTCTTATAAGGTCGTATACTTATAGTAAATAATCAATTAGCGCAGAGGCGCAGGAGGAAAAGCATATGGCTACATTTTACGTTCCGGCAGTTAACCTTATCGGTAAAGGTGTTGTAAATGAAGTAGGTCCGTATATCAAGGAATTGGGGTATAAGAAGGCCCTTTTGGTGACAGATAAGTTCATCGAAGGCAGTGATATTTTACCTAAGGTCCTAAAACCATTAGATGCTGAAGGGGTCGAATATGTGATTTTTAGCGATGTGGAGCCAAATCCGACTTGCAAGAATGTCACAGATGGAGTGGCTGCCCTGAAAGAGCATGGATGTGACTTCATCATCAGTCTTGGAGGAGGATCTCCTCAGGATGCGGCTAGCTGTATCTCTATCATCGCTACAAATGGTGGAAAACCACAGGACTACGAAGGTCTTCACAAGTCTGCTAAAAAAGGCTTGCCAGTGGTTGCAATCAATACAACAGCTGGAACTTCTGCAGAAATCACTATTAACTATGTTATTACTGACGAAGAGCGCAAGGTCAAGATGGTAATGGTTGATAAGAACAGCCTCGCCCTCATCTCTGTCAATGATCCAGAACTCATGCTTTCAAAGCCGAAAGGATTGACAGCAGCGACAGGTATGGATGCTCTTACTCACGCTGTCGAAGCCTTGGTAACACCAGGTGCTTATAATGTGACCAAGAAACTTTCTATCGGAGCGATTGAACTCATCAAGGAGTATCTTCCTCGTGCTGTGGCAAATGGCCAAGATATTGAAGCGCGTGAGGGTATGGTCAATGCCATCTTCCTCGGTGGTATGAGCTTTAACAATGCTGGTTTGGGTTATGTTCATTCTATGGCTCACCAACTCGGTGCGGTATATAACTTGCCACATGGTGTCTGCTGTGCCATGCTTCTCCCAGTTGTAGAACGTGAAAATGCCAAGCGTGTACCAGAAGCTTTCCGCAATGTGGCCAAGGCCTTGGGACTCCATGTTGAAGGGAAAACAGACCAAGAATGTGCTGACTATGCTATCGCTGAGATTGAGAAACTTTCTGAAACTGTTGGTATTCCGAAGAAACTCACTGAACTCGGTATCCAAGAAAAAGACTTTGACTTTGACTACCTTTCTAAGAATGCTTTGATTGATGCATGTGCGCCAGGCAATCCATTTATGCCAACTTTAGAAGAAACCATTGCTCTCTACAAAGAACTTTTTTAAAGACTAAGTAGAGTGGAAGGAACTTATTCTTCAAAATATAAATAATATTGGAAAGAACTATCATTTTGGTAGTTCTTTTTTTTAAAATTTGCTATCCTAGACATATGAGAAAAATCAAAATTGATGTGGTTGTAGTACCCTTAAGTGGGCATCTCTTCCCAACACTGAATTTACTTGCACCCTTGTTGAAGGATCCCTTGTATGAGATTCGATTATTTACAGGACCGCAACGAAAAACTGTAGCAGAGGAGATGGGATTCCGAGTGATTTCCATTTTAGAAAATTGTGTAGATGAGTTTGAGCGTGTAGCCAACAATGAAGGTCAATTAAACCTGTTTTCTGCTTATCGACAGTTGTCAGCTAGTCTTGATTTGATCAATGTGGTTTCAGATCAATTAGTGCAAGAGTGGCAGGAAAATAGACCGGATATTGTGATTGCGGACTTTATAACCCTCTCTGGAGGACTTGTTGCGGAACAGTTGAATATTCCCTGGATTACCACGATGGCGACACAGTTTGCCATTGAAACGACAGATGGACCGCCTTGTTTCTTTGGAGGATTGGGCAGTCCAAAAACATCTTTCCAATCTGGTCTGCAATGGCTAGGAAGAAAAGGGACTCGTTTAGGGAAACGAATCGTAAGCTTTTTATTGAGAGAACGATTGAAACGTTACGATTTTAAACTTTACAATCAGAAAGGTCAGGAAACCATCTATTCACCCTATTCCATCTTGGGAATTGGGATGAAAGAGTTGGAGCTGAAAAGTGGTTTTCCAGAGCACTACCTTTGGGTGGGACCTTTTGGGTCTTCGATTGAGAGGGCAGAAAATTATCCCCTCGATTTGTCTCCTTATGCAGGTTATAAGAAGGTCCTTGTCTCCTGTGGCACTCAGCTAGCATGGGCCAAAGACAATCTCCTCTATCAGACACAACAATTGGCAGAAGCACATCCAGATTGCCACTTCTTTGTGACTCTGGGGTTTGGCGGACAAGACTTCCAATGTGAAGAGTTCATGGACAATGTTTCTGTGGTATCCTATCTTCCCTATAAGGAGTACATTCCTCAGATGGATTATGTGATTCATCATGGTGGTGCGGGTATTTTTTACCAGTGTATCATCTATGGTAAGCCTGCCTTGATTCTCCCCCATGACTATGATCAGTATGACTATGCAGTTCGTGGATTAGAGGCAGGGATTGCCTTGACTGCTAAACGAGAGGATACGGAAGCGATTGGACGTGCCTTTGATGAGTTGTTGGCTAGAGATGACTGGCCAGACTTGAACAGACTTAGTCGTGCAGCTCAAATCTATCAGCCAACAGAGATTCTGAAGAGCGAAATACATCGGCTCTTAGGGGACAAGGAGAAGTAAAGAATGAAGAAAGTATTGGTAACAGGTGCTACGGGCTTTCTAGGCAAGTATGTTGTTGAAGAGCTCAGTCAGCAGGGCTATCAGGTACGCGCTTTTGGACGCAATCGCAAGGTGGGTCAGTCTTTAGAGAACTCCTCTGTGGCATTTTTTCAGGGGGATTTGACCAAGCAAGAGGATTTGGCTCGGGCTTGTCAGGGGATGGACATGGTTGTGCATGCGGGTGCTCTTTCTACCGTTTGGGGGCCTTGGGAGGATTTCTACCAGACAAATGTCTTAGGGACCAAGTATGTTCTGAATGCTTGCCGAGAGGCTGGTATTCAGCGTTTGGTTTATGTGTCCTCGCCTAGCATCTATGCTGCGCCTCGAGATCAGTTAGCTATCAAAGAAAGTGCTGCTCCTCAGGAAAATAATCTGAACAACTACATTCGTAGTAAGCTGGCTTCGGAGAAGCTGTTTAAGGATTATCCCGATGTTCCGAGTATTATTTTACGACCTCGTGGGCTTTTTGGGATTGGGGATACCAGTATTTTGCCCCGAGTTCTCAAACTCAGTCAGAAGATTGGCATTCCCTTGATAGGGGATGGTCGTCAGCTCATGGATATGACCTGTGTGGAAAATGTCGCTCTGGCAATTCGCTTGGCACTAGAGGCCCCTCAAGCTAGTGGCGAAGTTTATAATATTACCAATGGGGAACCAAGAGCCTTTAAGGATTTGATAGAAGAAACCTTGAGAGGGTTGGGCTATCCAATAACATACAGAAAAGTGCCAGCTCCTCTTCTTTCAGTTATTGCTAGTAGTTTAGAGTTTCTGTATAAGGTCTTGAAACTCAAAGGTGAACCGCCTCTGACACGCTATACCTATTATCTGCTCCGTTATAGTCAGACGCTGGACATCAGCAAGGCGGAGCGAGACTTGGGGTATCACCCTCAAATCAGTATTTCGGAAGGGATTGAACAATATGTCCAAGATTATCGAAAGCATTGATTATTTCCCAGCAGGCTACTGTACCAGCTACACAGGTTTGCTATTTAAGGGAGTTAAGAATCAAAAGATGACCTTTCCAGCAGGTGTTTTTCTTATCAAACACAGGGACAAGGGCTATCTCCTCTATGACACAGGCTATCATTACGATATTAAGACCCATCTTCGCTATGGCTTCTATCGGCTAGGAACGCCCGTTCAAATGACGGAGAAGAACCAGATTTCTCGTTTGCTGGAAGCGAAGGGAATCAAACCAGAAGAAATTAACTATGTTCTTCTATCACACCTACATCCAGATCATCTGGGAGGAGCTAGTTTCTTTCCTCATGCAACCTTTATCTTGACAAAAGAAGTATATGAAGTCTACCAAAAACCCAAGTTGAAAGACTTGATTTTCAAGGAGTTTTTACCAGCTTCTTTTGAGAAAAATCTAACCATTATCAGAGCTGACCAGCAAGATTCAACTTTTCCCTATCGTCCGATTTGTGATCTTTTTGGAGATGGCAGTATCCTAGTTGCTTCTGTTGATGGGCATGCTAGAGGGCAAGCCTGTCTATATTTTCCAGACCTTAATCTCCTCATTGCAGCGGACCTCTGTTGGGGAATTGACCTCTTACCTTACACCAAGCAGATGCACCTGATTCCTTCCTTTGTTCAGGATAATAAGTCTGACTATATCAGGGGGACAGAGTTTCTGGAGGAAGTCTTAAAGGACGGTATCGAGGTAGTTGTTAGCCATGATCCTGTAGAAAGGATAGAGTCAATCTTACATGAAAAAAATAACCTTTCTTAAAACCTTTATCCAAACTCGTTGGCTTCATCATTTCAAATCTCGAGAAGCTGTAGAAAACTATCAGAAAAAGCAATTAGCTAACTATATGGACTTTTTAAAGCGAGAGTCGCCCTACTTTAAAAATGGGGTTCCTAGCAACTTTGACCATATGGACAAGGCTTTTATGATGGAACATTTCAATGAGCTCAACACCCAAGGAGTGGATCGTGATGAAGCCTTATCCTTAGCTATTGAAAGTGAGAAGACCCGTGACTTCACTGAACTTAAAGGGGAAGTAGCCGTCGGTCTGTCTTCAGGGACGTCTGGACATCGGGGGCTCTTTATCACAACAGAGAAAGAGCGAAGTATGTGGGCTGCGGCTATCTTGGCAAAGATGTTGCCCAAGGGGCAGCTTTTTGGACACCGCATCGCCTTTTTCCTGAGAGCTGATAATGAACTCTATCAGACCATCAATACAGCGCTCATTCGTCTAGAGTATTTTGATATTTTCAAACATACAGATGAGCATATCGATCGACTCAACAACTATCAACCAACGATTATTGTGGCGCCAGCCTCGATGTTGATTGAATTGAGCAAGCGTCTTAAGGATGGAGAGTTAGCTATTCACCCACAAAAAATCGTTTCGGTGGCGGAAATCTTGGAAGATAGTGATAGGGGACGGATCGCAGAAGCCTTTTCACTATCCATCATTGACCAAGTTTATCAGGCGACAGAAGGTTTCCTAGCCTGCACTTGCTCAGCTGGCAATCTACATCTCAACGAAGACATTATCTTTGTAGAAAAGCAGTATCTAGATGACCACCGTTTTTATCCAGTGATTACGGACTTTAAGCGAAGTAGTCAGCCTGTTTATCGCTACCAGCTCAATGATATCTTGGTTGAAAATCCGGAGCCTTGTCCCTGTGGCTCCTACTATACACGGATTGACAAGGTCGAAGGACGTTCTGATGATATCTTCTACTTTGAAGGGCAGAATGGGGGGCAGGTAACGATCTATCCAGACTTTATCAGGCGTTGTATCCTCTTTGTGGAGAATGTAGGAGATTACCAAGTTAAGCAACATTCCGAGAAATTAGTGGAAGTTTGTTTAAGCCGAAGAGATGAGGACGTAGAGACAGCAATTTTAGCACAGTTCCAACTCTTGGCCCAGCAAAAAGAGTTCATAGTTCCTCAAATCCAATTTTCAGATTATCACTGGGATACTAGCCGTAAACTCAAACGTATCCAACGTTTATGAAAGGAAGAAAGACAATGACAGAAGTAAAAAGACATGTAGAAATCGCAGGTTATGGCATTTGCCTTCCAAAGCATACAGTTCAATTTAAAGACCAGACCCGTTATCGTGTAGTTGAAAATGAAGAAACGCAACTCGACTTGGCAGAAGGAGCTATCCAGCGTGCACTTGAACATGCAAATTTGAATATTAAAGATATCGATTGCCTTGTATCAGCTAGTGCAGTTGGTGTTCAGCCTATCCCTTGTACGGCTGCCTTGATTCATGAGCGCGTGGCAAAAGGACTCTCAATTCCAGCAATGGACATCAATACAACTTGTACCAGCTTTATTTCTGCTCTATCGACTATGTCCCACTTGATTGAGGCGGGCGAATACAATCGCGTCTTGATTGTGTCTAGTGAGGTTGGAAGTTTAGGGCTCAATCCCAAGCAAAAAGAAAGTTTTGAACTCTTTAGTGATGGGGCAGCAGCCTTTATTTTCCAAAAAAGTCATCAAGAAAAAGGGGTCATTGCTAGTCTCCAACGTACTTGGTCAGAAGGAGCCCACGATACGGAGATTCGTGGAGGTCTGACTTCTTTTCAACCAAAAGAGTACTCTGAAGCGACGAAGACCAACTATATGTTTGACATGAAGGGGAAGAAAATCCTCCTCTTGTCTGCTCGTAAAATCCCAGTCATGTTTGAAGAGTTTCAAGAAAAAACACAGCTAGCCTTGATAGACGTGGACTATATCATTCCTCACCAAGCAAGTCGTGCTCTTCCTTTGGTTATGGAAAAACTAGGTGTGGCTGAGGATCAGTATCTCAATCTCGTCACTGACTATGGAAATATGGTGTCAGTCTCTGTACCGTTTGGCCTGGCTTATTCTTTGGAGCATGGACTTATCAAGGAGGGAGATGTCGTCTACCTTATGGGGACTGCAGCTGGTATGACGGTCAATATGTTGGCTTTGAAATTGTAATAATCATCTAAACACGGAACGACTGGAACTTGAGCAAAGGTAAAAGGTTGCCATCTACCCCTGAACTGAGGTATACTAGTAGAAACATTAATTTATCAAGCAGTTAAGGAGAATGTTAGAAAAGGAAGGGGATGTATGACAGCTAGAAAAATGCAGCTACTCATGTCCAAATATGGTTTCAGTATTACCATCATGTTGGCAGAGTTGTTTATCGTCTTTGGTTTATTTCTCTATCTAGGGCAAATGGCTCCAATTGTCTGGATTATCCTAGTCATTTTAGTGAGCTTAGCGACTATTGTATCGATTGTCAATCGGTCTATGAATCCTGAAAGTAAGGTAACATGGCTGTTAGTAGCCTTTGTGCCAGTGTTTGGGCCACTGCTCTATATCATGTTTGGAGAACGCCGTTTATCTAAAAAAGAAATGAAGCAGCTAAAGCAGCTCCAATCAATGGTTGATCGAGAGGACAATAGCAGAGCTCTCCGTTTGGAGTTAAAAGAGCAGGATAAGTCAGCTTACGGAGTTATCAAATCTCTCCTCAGCATGGATACGAATGCTGATGTCTATGATCGAACGGATACACAATTTTTTGCATCTGGGGAAAGTATGTGGCATCAGATGCTAGAGGATCTCAGGAAAGCGGAGAAATTTATCTTTCTTGAGTACTATATCATCGAAGAAGGCTTGATGTGGAACAGTATTTTAGAGATTTTGGAAGAAAAGGCTGCTCAAGGAGTAGAAGTTAAGCTCCTCTACGACGATATTGGATGTATGGCAACCTTGCCTGGGGATTATACCATCCAGCTTCGTAGCCGAGGGATTGAAGCCCATAAATTTAACAAGGTGATTCCACGTTTGACCGTTGCTTATAACAACCGTGATCACCGAAAAATCATGATTATCGATGGTCAAATTGCCTATACAGGTGGTATCAATCTGGCCGATGAGTATATCAACCATATCGAACGTTTTGGTTACTGGAAGGATAGCGGTATTCGGTTGGATGGTCCAGCAGTAAAGGCTTTTACCAGACTCTTTTTATCTGCCTGGTATATCAACCGTGGAGAGATTAGTGACTTTGATCAATACCATCTTGAAAATCAACCTAGAGACGGGATGGGGCTCTGTATTCCCTATAGTAGTGGACCAAAACCCATCTACAGAGCTCAAGTTGGAAAAACGGTCTATCAAAATCTTATCAATCAAGCTACAGACTATGTTTATATCACGACACCCTATCTGATTGCTGACTATGATTTAACAGAAAGTATCAAAAATGCAGCTCTGAGAGGGGTAGATGTGCGAATTGTGACGCCGTGTATCCCAGATAAGAAGGTTATTCAGTTAGTTACTCGAGGAGCCTATCCAGACTTGTTATCTGCAGGGGTTCGTATTTATGAGTACAGTCCGGGATTCCTTCATAGCAAGCAAATGCTTGTCGATGGAGAGGCAGCTACTGTGGGGACCATCAATTTTGACTATCGTAGCTTGCTCCACCACTATGAAAATGGTGTTTTGCTTTATAGAACACAATCTATTTTAGACATTGAGAGGGACTTCGAAGAGATTTTTAAAGTTTCTCAAGAAATCTATCCCCACACTATCAAAACCAGCTGGTATCAAAGCCTCATCAAGGAAATTGTCCAGTTGTTTGCACCTATGCTCTAACTATCGACCAAGATCTAGCCCAAGGCTGGGTCTTTTTTGTCTTCTTACGAATAGATAAGTAAAGGAGAAAACCATGCTTAATCTAGAAGATGATGATTTTATCAGAGAGTACAGTAATAGTCGCTTCCACCGTTTTCGTGAAATCGAACGCTTTGTGCTATTGGATAAGAAATTCAGCAAATATCAATCCCAAGCTGACATTCCTGTAAGATTTTGATATACTAAAACAGATAAACTTAGAGGAGAAATTGAATGAACGTATACGGGAAAATAGATGAGAAACAAGAAGAATCTCATTACCAAGACTGGTCAGTGCCAGAGAAACGAGAAGGAGCTCCTATTCCCTTTTTTAGTATCATGCTTTGGAGTTTAGTGGCCACAGCCATTTCGGTTGCCCTGCCTTTTATTTTTGGTTTAATCAGTCCGCAACAAAGTCAGGATCTTTATACCGGTTGGGCCTTACATCAAAATGGTCAAATGTATACAGATTACTATGGGACGGAGGGATTGCTCTATTATGTGCTAACCTACCTTTTTCAAGGCAGTGTTTTGATTGCTTTGGTTGAGTGGTTGGCCTTGTTTGGAGCAGGTGTTTTTCTTTTTAAGGCTGCGGATACTCTTGTCGGCCAAGAAAAGGAAGCGAAGCGAGTTGTCTTTATTCTATACTTGCTTGTAGCAGGTCTCGCTTTTGGTGGCGGTTATGCTCTCTTGCTAGCCCTGCCTTTCCTATTTTATTCATTGAGTATCGTTACAAATTATCTCGCTTTTCCAAAGGATGATAAAGGATTTGTACGAGTGGGGATGAGCCTTGCTCTCGCTTTCTTCCTTGCGCCAATCCCAACCGTCTTGTTTGCGGCTGTACTGGCCTTGGGGATTATCGGCTTTAATCTAGCTAAAGGTCACTTTGTTCATGGTCTATATCAGTTCTTTGCGTCAGCCCTAGGATTTTCACTCTTATTCTATCCTTTAGGCTACTATACAGTGTGGACAGGTAGTTTTGGAGATGCTATTAGCCAGACCTTGTATCCGGTAAATACTCTTAGCCTCTTTTCAAATTCGCATTTGCTTGAAAATGCAGCCTTCTATGGTTTGCTTGCTATTGGATTAGGTTCCCTTGGTTTGCTCTTTGCAGGCTTGTTCCAGTCAAAACCAGCCAAGCAATATGCCTTATCGATTGCTGCTAGCTTGGGATTCTTGGTTTCTTTGGGAATCTTGATTCTCTCCAAAGACCCCATCAACGGTACTCGTCTTGTGGTGCTAATTCCTTTCTTGGTCTTGCTCCTTCTGACAGGAATCAAGGAAGATGTTTTGGATGGAGGGAGTCGTCGTAGAAGAAGACGTGAAAAACAAACTTCTTTCCTTAAAGGAAATTTCTATCTACCACTGATTGCCCTTGCCTACCTTATTGTTCTTCCTATCGTGAGTCGCTACCTTTCGCACCCAGCGACCTATCAGGAGAGAGATCGTCTTGCTAGCGTGGTCAAACAACAAACGAGTTCTGAGGATCGTGTCTATGCTTGGGATGATCGTCCTGATTTCTACCGTGCAAGTGAACGCTTGGCGCCGACTTCTCTATCAACTCCAACACTCTATACTGCAAGCGATGAAAATAAAACCAAACTGATGAATGACCTGAAAGAGAATCAACCGAAGATGATTGTGGTCAATCAAAAAGTTGCCTTGTGGTCAGATGTAGAGAGCTGGCTCAGTGAAAACTATGAGCTTGTTCAGACAGATACTAGAGAGTTCAAACTTTATAAATCCAAATAACAAAAAATCAATATCTTGTGGAATTTTAAAAATTTTAGGATTTTTAACACAAGATATTGATTTTTATTTTTAGAGTGGTATAATACTGAATATAAACAATTCAACAATATTTTAGAAAAGAGCATGGATATGATTGTATTAGAAGAAAAGCTTGCAACCGTTCCCACCTTGTTCGTTGAAAAACGAGATGGTAGACGAGTGGTGTTTGATGTAGACAAGATTGACAAGGCTCTCCACAAGGCGGCGGAAAAGGTTATGGACGTTACGCCTCTAGTAGAAAAACGCCTAAATGATCTAGTTGAAAGAATCGTGACTGAAATTCACAGCCGCTTCCCTCAAGGTGTCAAGATTTACGAAATTCAAAATGTCGTAGAACATGAACTCCTTGAAGCCAAAGAATATGCCTTGGCTGAGGAGTATATCACTTATCGGACACAAAGGGATTTTGAGCGCTCAAAAGCGACAGATATCAACTTTAGTATCCATAAACTTCTCAATAAAGATCAAGCAGTTGTCAATGAAAATGCCAATAAAGACAGCGATGTCTTCAACACCCAGCGTGATTTGACAGCAGGGATTGTTGGGAAGTCGATCGGGCTACAAATGCTTCCTAAGCACGTAGCCAATGCTCACCAAAAAGGGGATATCCACTATCATGACTTGGACTACAGCCCCTACACTCCGATGACCAACTGCTGTTTGATTGATTTTAAAGGCATGCTGGAAAATGGTTTTAAGATTGGAAATGCAGAGGTAGAGAGTCCCAAGTCTATCCAGACTGCGACAGCTCAAATTTCACAAATCATCGCCAATGTTGCTTCTAGTCAGTACGGGGGCTGTTCAGCTGACCGTATCGATGAAGTCTTGGCGCCTTATGCGGAGAAGAATTATCAAAAGCACCTCAAGGATGCGGAAGAGTGGGTCTTGCCTGACAAACGGGAAGATTACGCTTGGAAGAAAACCCAAAAAGACATCTACGATGCCATGCAATCTCTTGAGTATGAAATCAACACCCTCTTCACTTCAAATGGACAAACACCTTTTACTTCACTAGGTTTTGGTCTAGGAACTAGTCGTTTTGAGCGGGAAATTCAAAAAGCTATCTTGACCATTCGTATCAAGGGACTTGGTTCAGAACACCGTACAGCTATCTTCCCTAAACTCATCTTTACGCTAAAAAGAGGACTCAACTTAGAGGAAGGTTCACCTAACTACGACATCAAACAGTTGGCTCTTGAGTGTGCAACCAAGCGGATGTACCCAGATGTCTTGTCCTATGATAAGATTATCGAACTGACTGGCTCTTTCAAGGTTCCTATGGGATGCCGTTCTTTCCTCCAAGGCTGGAAAGATGAAAATGGTGTTGAGGTCAATTCAGGTCGGATGAATCTAGGTGTTGTGACAGTCAATTTACCTCGTATCGCCCTCGAGTCTGAAGGGGATCTGAATAAGTTTTGGGAAATCTTCAACGAGCGAATGAACATTGCGGAGGATGCTCTGGTTTATCGTGTCGAACGAACCAAGGAAGCAACACCAGCAAATGCCCCTATCCTTTATCAGTATGGAGCCTTCGGCCGCCGTCTCGGAAAAGAAGAAAGTGTTGACCAACTCTTTAAGAATCGCCGTGCGACAGTTTCGCTGGGCTACATCGGTTTGTACGAAGTGGCTACAGTCTTCTTTGGAAATAGCTGGGAAAGCAATCCTGAAGCCAAGGAATTCACATTGGATATTATTCGCGATATGAAACGTCGTGTGGAAGAGTGGTCTGACCAATATGGTTACCATTTCTCTATCTACTCCACACCGTCTGAAAGTCTGACAGATCGCTTCTGTCGCTTAGACACAGAGAAGTTCGGTTCTATTCCTGACATCACGGATAAGGAATACTACACCAACTCGTTCCACTACGATGTCCGGAAAAATCCAACGCCGTTTGAAAAATTAGACTTTGAGAAAGTTTATCCAGAAGCAGGTGCGTCAGGTGGTTTCATCCATTATTGTGAGTATCCAGTTCTTCAACAAAATCCTAAAGCCTTGGAAGCTGTTTGGGACTATGCCTATGACCGTGTCGGCTATCTAGGGACCAATACTCCGATTGATCGTTGCTACAAGTGTGACTTTGAAGGGGATTTTGAACCAACTGAGCGAGGCTTTGCTTGTCCCAACTGTGGCAATAGCGACCCTAAAACAGTAGATGTGGTCAAACGTACGTGTGGTTATCTGGGAAATCCTCAAGCGCGTCCGATGGTTAATGGACGCCACAAGGAAATCGCTGCGCGTGTCAAACACATGAACGGTTCAACTATTAAAACAGCCGGACATGAAGTAACAAATTAGAAGGAAACGCAATGGGGAAATACCAATTAGACGATAAGGGACGCGCACAAGTGACCCGTTATCACGAGAAACACTCGAAAGGTGGGACAGGTAAAAAAGAACGCTTGCTCAACCTCAGAGAACAGTTTTTAAACAAGAGCAAGAAAAAATAAAAGTGAGAGTCTGCTCTCACTTTTCTCTTAGGTGGGATGGGAATATGGAACTACGCAGACCGATATTGGCAGATAAAGAAACAGTTTTAGAGATGATGGCAGAGTTTGAACAGACTCAATCAGCCCACGATGGCGGGTTTTGGGATGCTGAGAATTTTGTTTATGAAGAGTGGCTAGAAGAAAATCTTCAAGCGGAAGCGGGACTCAATATTCCTGAAAACTGGGTTCCTGCTATCCAGCTGATTAGTTTTGACGTAGCAGGCCAGGCTCTTGGCTTTCTCAATCTTCGTCTCCGATTAAATGACTACTTACTAGAAAATGGGGGCCATATTGGCTACTCCATTCGTCCATCTGAAAGAGGTAAGGGTTATGCGAAAGAATCCCTCCGACAAGGTCTACAAGTTGCTAAGGGAAAGAATATTAAACGAGCTTTAGTGACTTGTAGCACAGAAAATCCAGCAAGCCGAGCTGTTATTTTAGCTAATGGTGGGGTGTTTGAGGATGTTCGCAATGGTGTAGAACGTTACTGGATAGATTTGGAGTAAAAGGATGACATGGAATACACCAAAACCAGGTGAATGGAAAAGTGAGGAACTTAGTAAAGGGCGGATCATTGATTATAAGGCCTTTAACTTTGTCGATGGAGAAGGTGTGCGCAACTCTCTCTATGTATCAGGTTGCATGTTTCACTGCGAGGGGTGTTATAATGTTGCGACTTGGTCTTTCAACGCAGGCATTCCCTATACGGCAGAATTAGAAGAACAAATCATGGTAGACCTTGCCCAGCCCTATGTTCAAGGATTGACCTTGCTGGGAGGAGAACCTTTTCTTAATACAGGAATCCTCTTGCCGCTCGTTAAACGCATCCGAAAGGAATTGCCAGAAAAAGACATCTGGTCTTGGACGGGCTACACTTGGGAAGAAATGATGCTGGAGACTCCAGATAAACTGGAACTCTTATCATTGATTGACATCCTTGTCGATGGACGGTATGATAAAAGCAAGCGCAATCTCATGCTCCAGTTTCGAGGTTCCTCTAATCAACGGATTATCGATGTTCAAAAATCTCTCAAAAGTGGGCAAGTAGTGATTTGGGATAAGCTCAATGACGGAAAAGAAAGCTATGAACAGGTGAAGAGAGAATGAAGAAAAAAAGACCTGATAGAACAACTGGTTTCAGAGATTGAAACGGGAAGGGTTAGGACCCTGGGGCTTTACGGTCATGGGGCTTCAGGCAAGTCAACCTTCGCTCAGGAATTACATCAAGCCCTAGATTCCACAAAAGTAAATTTACTAGAAACAGATCCCTATATCACCTCAGAACGTCACCTGGTAGTACCAAAGCAAGCACCAGATCAAAAGGTGACGGCTTGTCTGCCAGTGGCGCATGAACTGGCAAGTTTACAGAGAGATATTCTTGCCTTGCAGGCAGGTATGGATGTCTTGACAATCGATGAACCGTGGAAGGCTAGCGAGGTCTTGTCTGGAGCAAAGCCAATTCTTATTGTTGAAGGGATGTCTGTGGGTTTTCTACCCAAGGAACTTTTTGACAAAACCATCTGTTTCTACACGGATGAGGAGACCGAATTAAAGAGGCGCTTAGCTCGAGATACGACTATGAGAAATCGGGATGCATCTTTTGTATTGACTAGCCATCAGATGAGACGGGAGCAGTATCTGCGATACTATAGAGAAACCGAGTCTAAAGCGGACATTTTAGTAGATCAATCAGAAGATACATTCAAGGTTAAAATAACACACAATATATAGAAGAAAAGACAGTTTTTTATAGATATAAATCCGTAATCTTGGAAAGATGAAAAGAGAAAACAGTTTCATCCTAAAAAAACGAAAAAAAGCTCACAAATCCCTTGCAATCGCAGGGGCTTTGTGTTATTCTATTATGGTGCTGTAAATTACAGCCTTAGCTTTGATGCAAGAGGTTGCGACACGCTCGGTTGCATTGCCACGCAACGCGCGTCGGTTTTCTTGTGGAGCTAGCCTATTATCTTAAATAGACGAAAAGGAGAAAAAGATGGCAAACAAAAAAATCCGTATCCGTTTGAAAGCTTACGAACACCGTACGCTTGACACAGCGGCTGCAAAAATCGTAGAATCAGCTACTCGTACAGGTGCACAAGTTGCGGGTCCAATCCCACTTCCAACTGAGCGTAGCCTCTACACAATCATTCGTGCGACTCACAAATACAAAGACTCTCGCGAACAATTTGAAATGCGTACACACAAACGTTTGATCGATATCGTTAACCCAACTCAAAAAACAGTTGATGCCTTGATGAAATTGGATCTTCCAAGTGGTGTAAACGTAGAAATCAAACTTTAATCTAAAATATAAAAGAGCAGAGGCTGGTGTTTCAATTTAATTGAACACGGGCTAAACTCGGTGTGAAAAAGATAAACTTCCTAGTGTCTGTTAGACACTGCGTCAGTTTCCTATTTTCACTTTGAGTTTAACGCCCTTTGTATCTTAGGCTTGAGCATGAAAAACGCTCGTTAAAAACTTTTTGAATAAAAAATATAGAAAAGGAACTATTTTCTCATGACAAAAGGAATCTTAGGGAAAAAAGTGGGAATGACTCAAATCTTCACTGAAGCTGGCGAATTGATCCCTGTAACAGTTATTGAAGCAACTCCAAACGTTGTTCTTCAAGTTAAAACTGTTGAAACAGACGGATACAACGCTATCCAAGTTGGTTTCGATGACAAACGCGAAGTATTGAGCAACAAACCTGCTAAAGGACATGTAGCGAAAGCTAACACGGCTCCTAAGCGCTTCATTCGTGAATTCAAAAACGTTGAAGGCTTGGAAGTTGGTGCTGAAATCACAGTTGAAACATTCGCAGCTGGAGACGTTGTTGACGTAACTGGTACTTCTAAAGGTAAAGGTTTCCAAGGTGTTATCAAACGCCACGGTCAATCACGTGGACCAATGGCTCACGGTTCTCGTTACCACCGTCGTCCAGGTTCTATGGGACCTGTTGCACCTAACCGCGTATTCAAAGGTAAAAACCTTGCAGGACGTATGGGTGGCGACCGCGTAACAATTCAAAACCTTGAAGTTGTACAAGTTGTTCCAGAAAAGAACGTTATCCTTATCAAAGGTAACGTACCAGGTGCTAAGAAATCTCTTATCACTATCAAATCAGCAGTTAAAGCTGGTAAATAATAAAGAAAGGGGAAATCAGTCACAATGGCAAACGTAACATTATTTGACCAAACTGGTAAAGAAGCTGGCCAAGTTGTTCTTAACGATGCAGTATTTGGTATTGAACCAAATGAATCAGTTGTGTTTGATGTAATCATCAGCCAACGCGCAAGCCTTCGTCAAGGAACACACGCTGTTAAAAACCGCTCTGCAGTATCAGGTGGTGGACGCAAACCATGGCGTCAAAAAGGAACTGGACGTGCTCGTCAAGGTTCTATCCGCTCACCACAATGGCGTGGTGGTGGCGTTGTTTTCGGACCAACTCCACGTTCATACGGCTACAAACTTCCACAAAAAGTTCGTCGCCTAGCTCTTAAATCAGTTTACTCTGAAAAAGTTGCTGAAAACAAATTCGTAGCTGTAGACGCTCTCTCATTTACAGCTCCAAAAACTGCTGAATTTGCAAAAGTTCTTGCAGCATTGAGCATCGATTCTAAAGTTCTTGTTATCCTTGAAGAAGGAAATGAATTCGCAGCTCTTTCAGCTCGTAACCTTCCAAACGTGAAAGTTGCAACTGCTACAACTGCAAGTGTTCTTGACATCGCAAATAGCGACAAACTTCTTGTCACACAAGCAGCTATCTCTAAAATCGAGGAGGTTCTTGCATAATGAATTTGTATGATGTTATCAAAAAACCTGTTATCACTGAAAGCTCAATGGCTCAACTTGAAGCAGGAAAATATGTATTTGAAGTTGACACTCGTGCACACAAACTTTTGATCAAGCAAGCTGTTGAAGCTGCTTTCGAAGGTGTTAAAGTTGCCAACGTTAACACAATCAACGTAAAACCTAAAGCAAAACGTGTTGGACGTTACACTGGTTTTACTAACAAAACTAAAAAAGCTATCATCACACTTACAGCTGATTCAAAAGCAATCGAGTTGTTCGCTGCTGAAGCTGAATAATCTAAGGAGGAAATATCGTGGGAATTCGTGTTTATAAACCAACAACAAACGGTCGCCGTAATATGACTTCTTTGGATTTCGCTGAAATCACAACAAGCACTCCTGAAAAATCATTGCTTGTTGCTTTGAAGAGCAAGGCTGGTCGTAACAACAACGGTCGTATCACTGTTCGTCACCAAGGTGGTGGACACAAACGTTTCTACCGTTTGGTTGACTTCAAACGTAACAAAGACAACGTTGAAGCAGTTGTTAAAACTATCGAGTACGATCCAAACCGTTCTGCAAACATCGCTCTTGTACACTACACTGACGGTGTGAAAGCATACATCATCGCTCCAAAAGGTCTTGAAGTTGGTCAACGTATCGTTTCAGGTCCTGAAGCAGATATCAAAGTCGGAAACGCTCTTCCACTTGCTAACATCCCAGTTGGTACTTTGATCCACAACATCGAATTGAAACCAGGTCGTGGTGGAGAATTGGTACGTGCTGCTGGTGCTTCTGCCCAAGTATTGGGTCAAGAAGGTAAATACGTTCTTGTTCGTCTTCAATCTGGCGAAGTTCGTATGATTCTTGGAACTTGTCGTGCTACAGTTGGTGTTGTCGGAAATGAACAACATGGACTTGTAAACCTTGGTAAAGCAGGACGTAGCCGTTGGAAAGGTATCCGCCCAACAGTTCGTGGTTCTGTAATGAACCCTAACGATCACCCACACGGTGGTGGTGAAGGTAAAGCACCAGTTGGTCGTAAAGCGCCATCTACTCCATGGGGCAAACCTGCTCTTGGTCTTAAAACTCGTAACAAGAAAGCGAAATCTGACAAACTTATCGTTCGTCGTCGCAACGAGAAATAATAGTAAACTAGTCGCCTAAGCAACTAGGAAATCCGCCAGCTCGGTAGCGCTCCATGTGAGCGCAAGCCGCTGTGGTACAACATTTAAAGGAGAAAAAATAAAAATGGGACGCAGTCTTAAAAAAGGACCTTTCGTCGATGAGCATTTGATGAAAAAAGTTGAAGCTCAAGCTAACGACGAAAAGAAAAAAGTTATCAAAACTTGGTCACGTCGTTCAACGATCTTCCCAAGTTTCATTGGTTACACTATTGCAGTTTATGACGGACGTAAACACGTACCTGTTTACATCCAAGAAGACATGGTAGGTCACAAACTTGGTGAATTTGCACCAACTCGTACTTACAAAGGTCACGCTGCAGACGACAAGAAAACACGTAGAAAATAAGGAGAACATAAATGGCAGAAATTACTTCAGCTAAAGCAATGGCTCGTACAGTACGTGTTTCACCTCGTAAATCACGTCTTGTTCTTGACAACATCCGTGGTAAAAGCGTAGCCGATGCTATTGCAATCTTGACATTCACACCAAACAAAGCTGCTGAAATCATCTTGAAAGTTTTGAATTCAGCTGTAGCTAATGCTGAAAATAACTTTGGTTTGGACAAAGCTAACTTGGTAGTATCTGAAGCATTCGCAAACGAAGGACCAACTATGAAACGTTTCCGTCCACGTGCGAAAGGTTCAGCTTCACCAATCAACAAACGTACAGCTCACATCACTGTGGCTGTTGCAGAAAAATAAGGAGGTAACATCGTGGGTCAAAAAGTACATCCAATTGGTATGCGTGTCGGCATCATCCGTGATTGGGATGCCAAATGGTATGCTGAAAAAGAATACGCGGATTACCTTCATGAAGATCTTGCAATCCGTAAATTCGTTCAAAAAGAACTTGCTGACGCAGCAGTTTCAACTATCGAAATTGAACGCGCAGTAAACAAAGTTAACGTTTCACTTCACACTGCTAAACCAGGTATGGTTATCGGTAAAGGTGGTGCTAACGTTGATGCACTCCGTGCAAAACTTAACAAATTGACTGGAAAACAAGTACACATCAACATCATCGAAATCAAACAACCTGATTTGGATGCTCACCTTGTAGGTGAAGGAATTGCTCGTCAATTGGAGCAACGTGTTGCTTTCCGTCGTGCACAAAAACAAGCAATCCAACGTGCAATGCGTGCTGGAGCTAAAGGAATCAAAACTCAAGTATCAGGTCGTTTGAACGGTGCAGATATCGCCCGTGCTGAAGGATACTCTGAAGGAACTGTTCCACTTCACACACTTCGTGCAGATATCGATTACGCTTGGGAAGAAGCAGATACTACATACGGTAAACTTGGTGTTAAAGTATGGATCTACCGTGGTGAAGTTCTTCCAGCTCGTAAAAACACTAAAGGAGGTAAATAACCAATGTTAGTACCTAAACGTGTTAAACACCGTCGTGAATTCCGTGGAAAAATGCGCGGTGAAGCAAAAGGTGGAAAAGAAGTAGCATTCGGTGAATACGGTCTTCAAGCTACAACTAGCCACTGGATCACTAACCGCCAAATCGAAGCTGCTCGTATCGCCATGACTCGTTACATGAAACGTGGTGGTAAAGTTTGGATTAAAATCTTCCCACACAAATCATACACTGCTAAAGCTATCGGTGTGCGTATGGGATCTGGTAAAGGGGCACCTGAAGGTTGGGTAGCACCAGTTAAACGTGGTAAAGTGATGTTTGAAGTTGCTGGTGTATCTGAAGAGATTGCTCGCGAAGCGCTTCGTCTTGCAAGCCACAAATTGCCAGTTAAATGTAAATTCGTAAAACGTGAAGCAGAATAAGGAGAAGGCATGAAACTTAATGAAGTAAAAGAATTTGTTAAAGAACTTCGTGGTCTTTCTCAAGAAGAACTCGCGAAGCGCGAAAACGAATTGAAAAAAGAATTGTTTGAACTTCGTTTCCAAGCTGCTACTGGTCAATTGGAACAAACAGCTCGCTTGAAAGAAGTTAAAAAACAAATCGCTCGTATCAAAACAGTTCAATCTGAAGCGAAATAATAGACTAGGGAAGGAGAAATTTCAATGGAACGCAATAATCGTAAAGTTCTTGTTGGACGTGTTGTATCTGACAAAATGGACAAGACAATCACAGTTGTAGTTGAAACAAAACGTAACCACCCAGTCTATGGTAAACGTATTAACTACTCTAAAAAATACAAAGCACATGATGAAAACAATGTTGCCAAAGAAGGCGATATCGTACGTATCATGGAAACTCGTCCGCTTTCAGCTACAAAACGTTTCCGTCTTGTAGAAGTTGTTGAAGAAGCGGTCATCATCTAATCAAACCTGAAAGGAGAAAACTGAAATGATTCAAACAGAAACTCGTTTGAAAGTCGCAGACAACAGCGGTGCGCGCGAAATCTTGACTATCAAAGTTCTTGGTGGTTCAGGACGTAAATTTGCAAACATCGGTGATGTTATCGTGGCATCTGTAAAACAAGCTACTCCTGGTGGTGCGGTTAAAAAAGGTGACGTTGTAAAAGCTGTTATCGTTCGTACTAAATCAGGTGCTCGTCGTGCTGATGGTTCATACATCAAATTTGACGAAAACGCAGCAGTTATCATCCGTGAAGACAAAACTCCTCGCGGAACACGTATCTTTGGCCCAGTTGCACGTGAATTGCGTGAAGGTGGCTTCATGAAGATCGTGTCACTTGCTCCAGAAGTACTTTAATTTTTAGAAACAAACTAGTCCCCTAGCTTCAAGCTAGGGTGCCCTTATGGGCGTAAGAAAAATCAAGGAGAAACCTAATGTTTGTAAAAAAAGGCGACAAAGTTCGCGTAATCGCTGGTAAAGATAAGGGAACAGAAGCTGTTGTCCTTACTGCCCTTCCAAAAGTAAACAAAGTTATCGTTGAAGGTGTGAACATCGTTAAGAAACACCAACGTCCAACTAACGAACTTCCTCAAGGTGGTATCATCGAGAAAGAAGCAGCTATCCACGTATCAAACGTTCAAGTATTGGACAAAAATGGTGTAGCTGGTCGTGTTGGTTACAAATTTGTAGACGGTAAAAAAGTTCGCTACAACAAAAAATCAGGCGAAGTGCTTGATTAATCACGAAGGAAAGGAGAAGTATAATGGCAAATCGTTTAAAAGAAAAATATCTTAATGAAGTAGTTCCTGCTTTGACAGAACAATTCAACTACTCATCAGTGATGGCTGTGCCTAAAGTAGATAAGATCGTTTTGAACATGGGTGTTGGTGAAGCTGTATCAAACGCTAAAAGTCTTGAAAAAGCTGCTGAAGAATTGGCACTTATCTCAGGTCAAAAACCACTTATCACTAAAGCTAAAAAATCAATCGCCGGCTTCCGTCTTCGTGAAGGTGTAGCGATCGGTGCAAAAGTTACCCTTCGTGGTGAACGTATGTACGAATTCTTGGACAAATTGGTTTCAGTTTCACTTCCACGCGTGCGTGACTTCCACGGTGTTCCAACAAAATCATTTGATGGACGCGGAAACTACACTCTTGGTGTGAAAGAACAATTGATCTTCCCAGAAATCAACTTTGATGACGTTGACAAAACTCGTGGTCTTGACATCGTTATCGTAACAACTGCTAACACTGACGAAGAGTCACGTGCATTGCTTACAGGCCTTGGAATGCCTTTTGCAAAATAATATAGGAGGTAAATCTAATGGCTAAAAAATCAATGATTGCTAAGAACAAACGTCCAGCGAAGTTCTCTACTCAAGCTTATACTCGTTGTGAAAAATGTGGTCGTCCACATTCAGTTTACCGCAAATTTAAACTTTGCCGTGTTTGCTTCCGTGAATTAGCTTACAAAGGACAAATTCCTGGTGTAACAAAAGCATCTTGGTAATTTAAGATATCAAGGGCGTCAAAACTCAAAGTGAAAATAGGAAACTTGACGAAGAAACTGAAGTTTCTAGGAAAGTTTATCTTTTTCACGCAGAGTTTAGCCCGGGTTCAGTTGGGCTTGCCAATTTGAACACGAGCTACAGCTTTGGCAAAAAAGACCAATTTTCTTTGGAGCATCGCTCCAGCATCAAATTGTCTATTTTTGCTCTTGCTGTTACGCTCTTTGTATCATGTATTAACTAGCAAGTGCAACTTGCAAACTACTAGTAAGAGGAGAAAAACAAAATGGTTATGACTGACCCAATCGCAGACTTCCTAACTCGTATTCGTAACGCTAACCAAGCGAAACACGAAGTACTTGAAGTACCTGCATCAAATATCAAAAAAGGGATTGCTGAAATCCTTAAACGCGAAGGTTTTGTTAAGAACGTAGAAATCATCGAAGATGACAAACAAGGCATCATCCGTGTATTCCTTAAATACGGACCAAACGGTGAAAAAGTTATCACTAACTTGAAACGTATTTCTAAACCAGGACTTCGTGTCTACAAAAAACGTGAAGATCTTCCAAAAGTTCTTAACGGACTTGGAATTGCTATCCTTTCAACTTCTGAAGGTTTGCTTACTGATAAAGAAGCTCGCCAAAAGAACGTTGGTGGAGAAGTTATCGCTTACGTTTGGTAATATTTAGCTCCCAATTTCTTTGTGACTCTTCGTTATCGTCTCTTGCCTAACCCAAAGTTATGCCGGCGAGACGATGCCTAGATTCACTTTGGAATTGAAGCCTAAATGTTCCTTTAAATCGAGAAATCGATTTAAGCCCCCGTGAAAACTGGCCATTCTGGCCTGACAATCTAACAGGAGAAAATAAACATGTCACGTATTGGTAATAAAGTTATCGTGTTGCCTGCTGGTGTTGAAATCACTAACAATGACAACGTTGTAACTGTAAAAGGACCTAAAGGAGAACTTACTCGTGAGTTCTCAAAAGATATTGAAATTCGTGTGGAAGGTACTGAAGTAACTCTTCACCGTCCAAACGATTCAAAAGAAATGAAAACAATCCATGGAACTACTCGTGCCCTTTTGAACAACATGGTAATTGGTGTATCAGAAGGATTCAAGAAAGAACTTGAAATGCGTGGGGTTGGTTACCGTGCACAACTTCAAGGTAAAAAACTTGTTTTGGCTGTTGGTAAATCTCATCCAGACGAAGTTGAAGCTCCAGAAGGAATTACTTTTGAACTTCCAAACCCAACAACAATCGTTGTTAGCGGAATTTCAAAAGAAGTAGTTGGTCAAACAGCTGCTTACGTACGTAGCCTTCGTTCACCAGAACCATATAAAGGTAAAGGTATCCGTTACGTTGGTGAATTCGTTCGCCGTAAAGAAGGTAAAACAGGTAAATAATGTTGAGTGGTTGATTTTTAACCACCAACCTATTTTCCAACTTAGTGCATAGCACACGATTTAAAACTAAAGAGGTGAAAACTGTGATTTCTAAACCAGATAAAAACAAACTCCGCCAAAAACGCCATCGTCGCGTTCGCGGAAAACTCTCTGGAACTGCTGATCGCCCACGTTTGAACGTATTCCGTTCTAATACAGGCATCTACGCTCAAGTGATTGATGACGTAGCGGGTGTAACGCTCGCAAGTGCTTCAACTCTTGACAAAGAAGTTTCAAAAGGAACTAAAACTGAACAAGCCGTTGCTGTCGGTAAACTCGTTGCAGAACGTGCAAACGCTAAAGGTATTTCAGAAGTGGTGTTCGACCGCGGTGGATATCTATATCACGGACGTGTGAAAGCTTTGGCTGATGCAGCTCGTGAAAACGGATTGAAATTCTAATAGGAGGACACTAGAAAATGGCATTTAAAGACAATGCAGTTGAATTAGAAGAACGCGTAGTTGCTGTCAACCGTGTTACAAAAGTTGTTAAAGGTGGACGTCGTCTTCGTTTCGCAGCTCTTGTTGTTGTTGGTGACCACAACGGTCGCGTAGGATTTGGTACTGGTAAGGCTCAAGAAGTTCCAGAAGCAATCCGCAAAGCAGTAGAAGATGCTAAGAAAAACTTGATTGAAGTTCCTATGGTTGGAACAACAATCCCACACGAAGTTCTTTCAGAATTCGGTGGAGCTAAAGTATTGTTGAAACCTGCTGTAGAAGGTTCTGGAGTTGCCGCTGGTGGTGCAGTTCGTGCCGTTGTGGAATTGGCAGGTGTGGCAGATATTACATCTAAATCACTTGGTTCTAACACTCCAATCAACATTGTTCGCGCAACTGTTGAAGGTTTGAAACAATTGAAACGCGCTGAAGAAGTTGCTGCCCTTCGTGGTATTTCAGTTTCTGATTTGGCATAAGAAAGGGGATAAAATGGCTCAAATTAAAATTACTTTGACTAAGTCTCCAATCGGACGCATTCCATCACAACGTAAAACTGTTGTAGCACTTGGACTTGGCAAATTGAACAGCTCTGTTATCAAAGAAGACAACGCTGCTATCCGTGGTATGATCACTGCAGTATCTCACTTGGTAACAGTTGAAGAAGTAAACTAATGAATTTTTAGGGGATGTGGCAATACTCATCCCCTAAAACTAGATATAGTCATCTAAGATGACAATGTATAGGCGAGTTGATAAGGGAGACAACCTTTTCTCTCTTATCGGCGCTAGCATTTTACAAAAGAGGAGAAAATAATAATGAAACTTCATGAATTGAAACCTGCAGAAGGTTCTCGTAAAGTACGTAACCGTGTTGGTCGTGGTACTTCATCAGGTAACGGTAAAACATCTGGTCGCGGTCAAAAAGGTCAAAAAGCTCGTAGCGGTGGCGGAGTTCGCCTTGGTTTTGAAGGTGGACAAACTCCATTGTTCCGTCGTCTTCCAAAACGTGGATTCACTAACATCAACGCTAAAGAATACGCAATTGTAAACCTTGACCAATTGAACGTCTTTGAAGACGGTGCAGAAGTAACTCCAGTTGTACTTATCGAAGCAGGAATTGTGAAAGCTGAAAAATCAGGAGTTAAAATTCTTGGTAACGGTGAGTTGACTAAGAAATTGACTGTGAAAGCAGCTAAATTCTCTAAATCAGCTGAGGAAGCTATCACTGCTAAAGGTGGTTCTGTAGAAGTCATCTAAGAGAGGTGACCCATGTTTTTTAAATTACTAAAAGAAGCGCTCAAGGTTAAACAAGTTCGATCAAAAATTCTCTTTACGATTTTTATCATTCTTGTTTTCCGTATTGGGACAAGTATCACTGTTCCAGGTGTGAATGCAAAAAGTTTAGAAGCTCTCAGTGGTTTATCTTTCTTGAACATGCTTAGTCTTGTTTCAGGGAATGCCATGAAGAACTTCTCCGTTTTTGCACTCGGAGTAAGTCCGTATATCACTGCTTCAATCGTTGTTCAATTGCTACAAATGGATATTTTACCGAAGTTTGTAGAATGGGGCAAACAAGGAGAAGTAGGACGGAGAAAACTAAACCAAGCTACTCGTTATATTGCACTTGTGCTTGCATTTGTTCAATCTATCGGGATTACAGCAGGATTTAATACTCTATCTGGAGCGAAATTATTAACGACAGCTTTAACTCCACAAGTTTTTGTTACTATTGGTATTATACTCACAGCAGGTAGTATGATTGTAACCTGGCTTGGGGAACAAATTACAGATAAGGGATACGGAAACGGTGTTTCTATGATCATCTTTGCAGGTATTGTTGCTTCAATTCCTGAGATGATTAAAGGCATCTATGTTGACTACTTCGTCAATATTCCAAGTAGCCGTTTGACTTCATCTATTATCTTTGTCGTTATTTTGATTATCGCTGTCTTGTTGATTGTATACTTTACAACCTTTGTTCAACAGGCAGAATATAAAATTCCAATCCAATATACAAAAGTTGCTCAAGGAGCCCCATCAAGCTCATACCTTCCATTGAAGGTGAACCCAGCGGGGGTTATCCCAGTTATCTTTGCAAGTTCCATTACAGCAGCACCTGCAGCCATTCTTCAATTTTTGAGTGCTACAGGTCATGATTGGGCTTGGGTACGTACAGCACAGGAAATGTTATCTACAACATCTCCGACAGGTGTTGCTATGTATGCCTTGTTGATCATTCTCTTTACATTCTTCTATACATTTGTACAGATCAATCCAGAGAAGGCAGCAGAAAACTTGCAAAAGAGTGGAGCCTACATTCATGGTGTCCGTCCTGGTAAGGGAACTGAAGAATTCATGTCGAAACTTCTTCGTCGCCTTGCGACTGTCGGATCAATCTTCCTTGGTGTGATTTCAATCTTGCCGATTGTGGCAAAAGATGTCTTTGGTCTTTCAGAAGCTGTTGCTTTTGGGGGAACTAGTCTTTTGATCATTATCTCAACTGGTATCGAAGGAATCAAACAGTTAGAAGGTTACCTATTGAAACGTAAGTATGTTGGTTTCATGGATAAAACAGAATAAAAGCAAAATTACTTTTGCTTAGAGAGTGGAGTATGAAGATCTATCTATCAGAGAGATTTTCGTCTCCCCTCTTCTATTTTGTTTTTAAATAGGGGTTGAAAGAGATTTCTGCTTCTATTTAAATACAAAATAAGGAGATCCTATCATGAATCTTTTGATTATGGGCTTACCTGGAGCAGGTAAGGGAACGCAAGCAGCTAAAATTGTGGAGCAATTCCACGTGGCACACATTTCAACTGGAGATATGTTCCGTGCTGCTATGGCAAATCAAACTGAAATGGGTGTACTTGCGAAGTCTTATATTGACAAAGGTGAGTTGGTTCCAGATGAAGTTACAAATGGAATCGTTAAAGAACGCCTTTCACAGGATGACATCAAGGAAACAGGTTTCTTGTTGGATGGTTACCCACGTACGATTGAACAAGCCCATGCCTTGGACAAAACATTGGCGGAACTTGGTATCGAACTAGAAGGTGTGATCAATATCGAAGTGAATCCAGATTGTCTCTTGGAACGTTTGAGTGGTCGTATCATCCACCGCGAAACAGGTGAAACCTTCCACAAAGTTTTCAACCCACCAGTTGACTATAAAGAGGAAGATTACTACCAACGTGAAGATGATAAACCTGAGACAGTGAAGCGTCGTTTGGATGTGAATATCGCCCAAGGTGAACCAATCATTGCTCACTACCGTGCCAAAGGATTAGTCCACGATATCGAAGGAAATCAAGATATCAATGATGTGTTCAAAGACATCGAAAAAGTATTGACAAATTTGAAATAAAGCGTTTTTCACACTTGCAAAAAATCGCTACAAATGTTATACTGAGATAGTCTGACTTATAATTGTTGTCTCTGTTTTCAGAGGCATCGAATCGAAATTTATGGAGGTGCTTTTGCGTGGCAAAAGACGATGTGATTGAAGTTGAAGGCAAAGTAGTCGATACAATGCCTAACGCAATGTTTACGGTTGAACTTGAAAATGGACATCAGATTTTAGCAACAGTTTCTGGTAAAATTCGTAAAAACTATATTCGTATTTTAGCGGGAGATCGTGTTACTGTCGAGATGAGTCCATATGACTTGACACGTGGACGTATCACTTACCGCTTTAAATAATCGAAAAACTTGGAGGGATAAGAAATGAAAGTAAGACCATCGGTCAAACCAATTTGCGAATACTGTAAAGTAATTCGTCGTAATGGTCGTGTTATGGTAATTTGCCCAGCAAATCCAAAACACAAACAACGTCAAGGATAAGATAGAAAGGAGAAAAAATGGCTCGTATTGCTGGAGTTGACATTCCAAATGACAAACGCGTAGTAATCTCATTGACTTACGTTTATGGTATCGGACTTGCAACATCTAAGAAAATTTTGGCTGCTGCTGGAATCTCAGAAGATGTTCGTGTACGTGACCTTACATCAGATCAAGAGGATGCTATCCGTCGTGAAGTGGATGCAATCAAAGTTGAAGGTGACCTTCGTCGTGAAGTAAACTTGAACATCAAACGTTTGATGGAAATCGGTTCTTACCGTGGTATTCGTCACCGTCGTGGACTTCCTGTCCGTGGACAAAACACTAAAAACAACGCTCGCACTCGTAAAGGTAAAGCTGTTGCGATTGCTGGTAAGAAAAAATAATATAGGAGGTAAAAGTCTTGGCTAAACCAACACGTAAACGTCGTGTGAAAAAGAATATCGAATCTGGTATTGCTCATATTCACGCTACATTTAATAACACTATTGTTATGATTACTGATGTGCATGGTAATGCAATTGCTTGGTCATCAGCTGGTGCTCTTGGTTTCAAAGGTTCTCGTAAATCTACACCATTCGCTGCTCAAATGGCTTCTGAAGCTGCTGCTAAATCTGCACAAGAACACGGTCTTAAATCAGTTGAAGTTACTGTAAAAGGTCCAGGTTCTGGTCGTGAGTCAGCTATTCGTGCGCTTGCTGCCGCTGGTCTTGAAGTAACAGCAATTCGTGATGTGACTCCAGTGCCACACAATGGTGCTCGTCCTCCAAAACGTCGCCGTGTATAATCATCGCATTACACTGCTTTTCGTTTAAGAGGGAGTAACTAAATGATTGAGTTTGAAAAACCAAATATAACAAAAATTGATGAAAATAAAGATTATGGCAAGTTTGTAATCGAACCACTTGAACGTGGCTACGGTACAACTCTTGGTAACTCTCTTCGTCGTGTACTACTAGCTTCTCTACCAGGAGCAGCAGTGACATCTATCAACATTGAAGGTGTCTTGCATGAGTTCGACACAGTTCCAGGTGTTCGTGAAGACGTGATGCAAATCATTCTGAACATTAAAGGGATTGCAGTGAAATCATACGTTGAAGACGAAAAAATCATTGAACTGGACGTTGAAGGTCCTGCTGAAATTACAGCTGGAGACATTTTGACTGACAGTGATATTGAGATTGTAAATCCAGATCATTATCTCTTTACAATCGGTGAAGGTTCTTCTCTAAAAGCGACAATGACTGTTAACAGTGGTCGTGGATATGTACCTGCTGATGAAAACAAAAAAGATAATGCACCAGTTGGAACACTTGCTGTAGATTCTATTTATACACCAGTTACAAAAGTCAACTATCAAGTAGAGCCTGCTCGTGTAGGTAGCAATGATGGATTTGACAAATTAACCCTTGAAATCTTGACTAATGGAACAATTATTCCAGAAGATGCTTTAGGGCTTTCAGCACGTATCTTGACAGAACATCTTGATTTGTTTACAAATCTTACTGAGATTGCTAAGTCAACTGAAGTGATGAAAGAAGCTGATACTGAATCTGACGATCGTATTTTGGATCGTACGATTGAGGAACTGGACTTGTCTGTGCGTTCATACAACTGTTTGAAACGTGCCGGTATCAATACTGTGCATGATTTGACAGAAAAATCTGAAGCAGAGATGATGAAAGTACGAAATCTTGGACGCAAGAGTTTGGAAGAAGTGAAACTCAAACTCATTGACTTGGGTCTTGGATTAAAAGATAAATAAAGGAGGAATACATGGCTTACCGTAAACTAGGACGCACTAGCTCACAACGTAAAGCAATGCTTCGCGATTTGACAACTGACCTTTTGATCAACGAATCAATCGTGACAACTGAAGCTCGTGCTAAAGAAATCCGTAAAACTGTTGAAAAAATGATTACTCTAGGTAAACGTGGTGATTTGCATGCACGTCGTCAAGCAGCTGCTTTCGTACGTAATGAAATCGCATCTGAAAACTATGATGAAGCAACTGATAAGTACACTTCTACTACAGCACTTCAAAAATTGTTCTCAGAAATCGCACCTCGTTATGCTGAACGTAACGGTGGATACACTCGTATCCTTAAAACTGAACCACGTCGTGGTGATGCTGCGCCAATGGCGATCATCGAATTAGTATAAAATCATCAATTTTGTTGAGTGTTATGATGATGGAGTCTTGTGCTCTTAGTCTAGCTCTGGTCTACCGCTGGGACTTCAGTCCTAGCGGGAACACTCATCATCATTTGATAGGGTAGACGCTTGTTTACGAAATTGTTTTTTTCTTAAGAACAACTTCGTAAGCAGGCGTTTTTTAGTATTTTCTATGGAAATATGCTATACTAGGGAAAAAGAAAATCAAAAACGTTCAGTTTTTCTAAAAATCGTAGAAATGGGGTATAAGGATGAAGGCTATTATTACAGTGGTTGGTAAGGATAAGGCTGGGATTGTTGCAGGCGTGTCTACTAAGATTGCAGACTTGGGTTTGAATATTGACGATATTTCTCAGACGGTGTTGGATGAATACTTTACTATGATGGCGGTCGTTTCTAGTGACGAAAAACAGGATTTCACTTATCTACGAAATGAGTTTGAAACTTTCGGTCAGGCCTTGAATGTCAAAATCAATATTCAAAGTGCGGCGATTTTTGACGCTATGTATAATATCTAGGAGGCGGCTATGGATATTAGACAAGTTACAGAAACCATTGCCATGATTGAGGAGCAGAACTTCGATATCAGAACCATCACCATGGGGATTTCCCTTTTGGACTGCATTGATCCAGATATTGAACGTGCTGCTGAAAAGATTTACCAAAAAATCACCACTAAAGCTGCAAATTTAGTGGCTGTAGGAGACGAAATTGCTGCAGAACTTGGGATTCCTATTGTTAATAAACGGGTATCGGTGACTCCGATTTCTTTAATTGGTGCTGCGACTGATACGACAGACTATGTTGTTTTGGCAAAGGCTCTTGATAGGGCGGCTAAGAAGATCGGTGTTGACTTTATCGGTGGATTCTCAGCTTTGGTACAAAAAGGCTACCAAAAAGGAGATGAAATTCTCATCAATTCTATCCCCCGCGCTCTAGCTGAGACAGACAAGGTTTGTTCGTCCGTCAATATCGGCTCGACCAAGTCAGGTATCAACATGACTGCGGTCGCTGATATGGGACGTATCATCAAGGAAACAGCTATGCTGTCAGATATGGGTGCGGCCAAGTTGGTCATATTTGCTAATGCTGTTGAGGACAATCCTTTTATGGCAGGGGCCTTTCATGGTGTTGGCGAAGCAGATGTTATCATCAATGTCGGGGTTTCGGGTCCTGGTGTGGTCAAGCGTGCCTTGGAAAAAGTTCGTGGACAGAGCTTTGATGTAGTAGCGGAAACAGTCAAGAAAACGGCCTTCAAGATTACTCGTATCGGTCAATTAGTTGGTCAGATGGCCAGCGAGAGACTGGGTGTTAACTTTGGAATTGTCGATCTAAGCTTGGCGCCAACTCCTGCAGTTGGTGATTCTGTGGCACGTGTCCTTGAGGAAATGGGCCTAGAAACAGTTGGTACGCATGGGACGACGGCTGCCCTCGCTCTTTTGAATGACCAAGTTAAGAAGGGCGGAGTGATGGCTTGTAACCAAGTCGGTGGCTTGTCAGGTGCTTTTATCCCCGTTTCTGAAGATGAGGGGATGATTGCTGCGGTGCAAGATGGCTCTCTGAATTTAGAGAAACTAGAAGCCATGACGGCTATCTGTTCAGTTGGGCTGGATATGATTGCCATTCCGGAAGATACGCCTGCTGAAACCATTGCAGCTATGATTGCGGATGAGGCGGCCATTGGTGTTATTAACATGAAAACAACGGCTGTCCGTATTATTCCAAAGGGCAAAGAAGGCGATATGATTGAGTTTGGTGGCTTGCTAGGGACAGCTCCAGTGATGAAAGTCAACGGGGCTTCGTCTGTTGATTTCATCTCTCGTGGTGGGCAAATCCCAGCTCCAATCCATAGTTTTAAAAATTAATAAAAAAGAGAGAGGATTTAAGTTGAGTTTAAGGATGACTGTGTATACTATAATCATTAAATAAAGACCTCCTAACTTTATTTAATAGAAATCCTAAACTTTTTCATAATAATCTCCTAGGGAAGCTACCATGAGGGTAGCTTTTCTTTTGGATAATTTACAAATGTTGGCTTTGCTTTTGAAAGCCGAATATTTCTTTGATCCATGATATAATAGAAGAAATGGAGGATAGAAAATGTCTAAAGTAAGATTGTACTTGGTCCGTCATGGGAAAACGATGTTTAACACGATTGGACGTGCACAAGGATGGAGTGATACGCCTCTGACTGCAGAAGGTGAGTTGGGAATCCATGAACTGGGAATTGGCTTGAGAGAGTCTGGTTTGCAGTTTGACCGCGCTTATTCCAGTGATTCAGGGCGGACTATTCAAACCATGGGAATTATCCTAGAAGAACTTGGCCTACAGGGGAAAATCCCTTACCGCATGGACAAGCGAATCCGTGAGTGGTGCTTTGGTAGTTTTGATGGAGCCTATGATGGGGACCTCTTTATGGGATTGATTCCGAGAATTTTCAATGTAGACCATGTTCATCAGTTGTCTTATGCAGAACTAGCAGAAGGTTTGGTAGAGGTTGATACTGCAGGCTGGGCTGAAGGTTGGGAAAAACTCAGTGGTCGAATCAAGGAAGGCTTTGAAGCGATTGCTAAAGAAATGGAAGAACAAGGTGGGGGTAATGCCCTCGTTGTGAGCCATGGAATGACCATTGGGACCATTGTTTATCTGATCAATGGCATGCATCCGCATGGTCTGGATAATGGTAGTGTAACGATCCTTGAATATGAGAACGGTCAATTTACAGTCGAAGTTGTTGGCGACCGTAGCTATCGAGAACTCGGACGTGAGAAGATGTTAGAGACAAATAGTTAATAGAAGTTAGCTCCGATTAGGAGCTAATTTTGAGTTAAAGGATATGATTTAAATCAATAGTTCCGAAAAAGTAAAAATTTTTGGGAGATGTTATGAAAGGAAAGCTAGAATTATTTTAGAGAAATAATACCCTAAAGTCCAACATAGTGGTATCCGATATAAACAGAGTGAAATCAAACTAAAAAGATTGAATCTTGCATAACGCAAAACTCAATCCTTCATTAAAAAAATATTTATCATGTTTAGTAATCATTCAAATCTAGTTGAAAGGTATGTTATATTTGAATGAAATTACCAAATATAAGGGAAAATTCGATAGCGAACCTTTTGACAGTATGTTTCATATGCTTCTCCAAAATGATTGTATAAGGCTTTTTCTTCTACTTTTAATCGAATACTGTAACCAACTACCAATAGAATGAGACAAATAATAATTGTGAGAGGATTTAATGAAACAATTGACAAGCCAAGTATGGATACGATGCTACCAGTATAGGCAGGATTTCTTACTATAGAGTAGGGACCTGCTTCTACCAACTGCTGACTATCTGTTGTTTGAACCGCAAGTGTAAAATTCTTCCCAAGATAATTAACTGCATAGATACGTAATACAAAGCCGGCTAGAGAAAGGAGAATTCCAATATAGATCAAAAAATGTGGCAATTGAGCTATAGAAGGTAGAAGTTGTTCATTCATTAATAGAAGACAACAAACAACACTACCAATAATGATGTAACGACTTCCTTTGTCTTCAGAGTTATTTTCATTGTTTGATTTTGTTTTCCTTTTAATCCACGTTTCTGTGATGATGAAAATGAGAATGAACCCATATGCAAAAATAGTTTGTAAATCCATGATTATTTCCTCCAGTTAGCATTATACAACTTTCAATTTTAGTGGTCAATTAAAAGGAAATAGTTAGAGTATGTTTTGTAATAGGTATCAATGGAAACTTCATGATTTCATCTGTAAAAATCTCTTGAAAATGGTATAATAGTAACATCATAAAATTGGAGAGAGACCATGAGTTTTTACAATCATAAAGAAATTGAACCTAAGTGGCAGGGCTACTGGGCAGAACATCATACATTTAAGACAGGAACAGATGCATCAAAACCGAAGTTTTATGCTCTCGATATGTTCCCATATCCTTCAGGAGCTGGATTGCACGTAGGACACCCAGAAGGTTATACAGCGACTGATATCCTTAGCCGTTACAAACGTGCCCAAGGTTACAATGTCCTTCACCCAATGGGTTGGGATGCCTTTGGTTTGCCAGCTGAGCAATACGCTATGGATACGGGGAATGACCCGGCAGAATTTACAGCAGAAAACATTGCCAACTTCAAACGTCAAATCAATGCGCTTGGATTCTCTTACGACTGGGACCGTGAAGTCAACACAACAGATCCAAACTACTACAAATGGACTCAGTGGATCTTCACCAAGCTTTACGAAAAAGGCTTGGCCTATGAAGCCGAAGTACCAGTAAACTGGGTAGAAGAATTGGGAACAGCTATCGCCAACGAAGAAGTCCTGCCTGACGGAACTTCTGAACGTGGTGGCTATCCTGTTGTTCGCAAACCAATGCGCCAATGGATGCTTAAAATCACGGCCTATGCAGAGCGCTTGCTTAACGACTTGGATGAGTTGGATTGGCCAGAGTCTATCAAGGATATGCAACGCAACTGGATTGGTAAATCAACTGGTGCCAATGTAACCTTTAAAGTTAAGGGAACAGACAAGGAATTCACAGTCTTTACGACTCGTCCTGACACTCTTTTCGGTGCGACCTTCACAGTCTTGGCTCCTGAGCATGAACTAGTAGATGCCATCACAAGCTCAGAGCAAGCTGATGCAGTTGCAGACTACAAACACCAAGCTAGTCTCAAGTCTGACTTGGCTCGTACCGACCTTGCCAAAGAAAAAACTGGTGTATGGACTGGTGCTTATGCCATCAATCCTGTCAATGGCAAGGAAATCCCAATCTGGATTGCAGACTATGTTCTTGCTAGTTATGGAACAGGTGCCGTTATGGCTGTGCCAGCCCATGACCAACGTGACTGGGAATTTGCCAAACAATTTGACCTTCCAATCGTAGAAGTGCTAGAAGGTGGAAACGTTGAAGAAGCTGCCTATACTGAAGATGGTCTTCATGTCAATTCAGACTTCCTAGATGGCCTTAACAAAGAAGACGCTATTGCTAAGATTGTGGCTTGGTTGGAAGAGAAAGGTTGCGGTCAAGAGAAGGTTACCTACCGTCTCCGCGATTGGCTCTTTAGCCGTCAACGTTATTGGGGTGAACCAATCCCAATCATTCATTGGGAAGATGGGACTTCAACAGCTGTTCCTGAAAATGAATTGCCACTTGTCTTGCCAGTAACCAAGGACATCCGTCCTTCAGGTACTGGTGAAAGCCCGTTGGCTAACTTGACAGATTGGCTGGAAGTGACTCGTGAAGATGGCGTCAAAGGTCGTCGTGAAACCAACACCATGCCACAATGGGCTGGTTCAAGCTGGTACTACCTCCGCTATATTGACCCGCACAATACTGAGAAATTGGCTGATGAGGACCTCCTCAAACAATGGTTGCCAGTAGATATCTACGTGGGTGGTGCAGAGCATGCTGTACTTCACTTGCTCTATGCTCGTTTCTGGCACAAATTCCTCTATGACCTCGGTGTTGTTCCGACTAAGGAACCATTCCAAAAACTCTTTAACCAAGGGATGATTTTGGGAACAAGCTACCGTGACCACCGTGGAGCTCTTGTAGCGACTGATAAGGTTGAAAAACGTGACGGTTCTTTCTTCCATCTGGAAACAGGAGAAGAGTTGGAGCAAGCACCAGCCAAGATGTCTAAATCGCTCAAGAACGTTGTTAACCCAGACGATGTGGTGGAACAATATGGTGCCGATACCCTTCGTGTTTATGAAATGTTCATGGGGCCACTTGATGCTTCAATTGCTTGGTCAGAAGAAGGTCTGGAAGGAAGCCGTAAGTTCCTTGACCGTGTTTACCGTTTGATTACAAGTAAAGAAATTGTTGCGGAAAATAATGGTGCTCTTGACAAGGTTTACAATGAAACCGTTAAATCTGTTACTGAGCAAATCGAATCCATGAAATTCAACACAGCCATTGCCCAACTTATGGTCTTTGTCAACGCTGCTAATAAGGAAGACAAACTCTATGTGGACTACGCCAAAGGCTTTATTCAATTGATTGCCCCATTTGCACCTCATTTGGCAGAAGAACTCTGGCAAACTGTTGCTGCAACAGGTGAGTCCATCTCTTATGTAGCTTGGCCAACTTGGGACGAAAGCAAATTGGTTGAAGACGAAATCGAAATCGTCATCCAAATCAAAGGAAAAGTCCGTGCCAAACTCATGGTCGCTAAAGACCTATCACGTGAAGAATTGCAAGAAATTGCTCTAGCGGATGAAAAAGTCAAAGCAGAGATTGACGGTAAGGAAATCGTGAAAGTGATTAGTGTCCCTAATAAACTCGTTAATATCGTCGTTAAATAACGAGTTTATTAGCCCTATCTGCCACCTTCAATAGTCCACTGGACTATTGAAGCCAACCAAACTCGTTAATATCGTTGTGAAATAAGATAGGAATCCTTCAGAGTAGAATCTGGAGGATTTTTTGAATTTTTTCATGAAAGTATGATATACTATGTGCAATTATAAAGTTTGAAAAGTGAATCAAGGAGAAAACAATGTCAGTAAACGAATATGGTCAGATAATTGGTGAGTCAATGGAAGGTTATACTCCAGGAGAATTGCCTTCCATTGATTTCTTAGAAGGGCGCTACGCTCGGATAGAGGCTCTTTCGGTGGAAAAGCATGCGGAGGATCTGCTAGCTGTTTATGGTCCTGATACGCCTCGTGAGATGTGGACCTACCTTTTTCAGGAACCAGTGGCAGATATGGAGGAACTGGTTACTGTCTTAAATCAGATGTTGGCTCGTAAGGACCGTTTTTACTATGCGATTATAGACAAGGCAACTGGTAAGGCTTTGGGGACTTTTTCTCTCATGCGTATTGACCAGAATAACCGAGTAATAGAAGTGGGTGCCGTCACTTTTTCTCCAGAATTAAGGGGAACACGTATAGGGACAGAGGCTCAATATCTCCTAGCTCGCTATGTTTTTGAGGAGCTTAACTATCGTCGCTATGAGTGGAAATGCGATGCTCTAAATCTGCCATCCAGACGAGCTGCGGAGCGTTTGGGATTTGTCTATGAAGGAACCTTCCGCCAGGCAGTCGTTTATAAGGGGCGTACGAGAGATACGGATTGGTTGTCTATGATTGATAAGGACTGGCCTCAAGTTAAAGCTCGTTTGGAAGCATGGTTGGCTCCTGAAAATTTTGATAAAAATGGACGGCAGTACAAGAGCTTGAGAGAATTCTAAGAGGTGTTGGGATGATAACTATTAGAAAGCAAGAAATCGTCAAGCTAGAGGATGTTTTGCATCTCTATCAGGCAGTTGGATGGACAAATTATACACATCAACCTCAGATGTTGGAGAAGGCCTTGTCTCACTCATTAGCGATTTATCTAGCACTTGATGGTGATGCTGTGGTGGACTTGGTTCGTTTGGTCGGAGATGGTTTTTCATCGATTTTTGTCCAGGATTTGATTGTTTTGCCTAGCTATCAGCACCAAGGGATTGGTAGCAACTTGATGAAAGAGGCTTTGGGTGATTACAAAGATGCCTATCAAGTCCAACTAGTGACCGAACAAACAGAAAAAACCTTGGGATTCTATCGTTCTCTGGGATTTGAAACCTTATCTACTTATGATTGTACAGGAATGATTTGGGTAGATCGAAAAAGATAAAAAAATCATTTTTTCTTAAGTAAAGTTTAAGTCTCCTTGTGTATCATATAATCATTAAATAAAGACCTCCTAATACTCTTCGAAAATCTCACAATACTTCGTTAGAGTCGACTTAGCTAACTATAGTTATGCTTGCGTCTATCTGCCTAGTCTGATTTCGATTTTCATTGAGTACCCTTTATTTAATGAAATCCTAAACTTTTCTTTTTCATAATAATCTCCCTAAAGAAGCCACCCAATCAGGTGGCTTTTTTGTTTGTGGCTTGGATTTTTGATATAATAGAGCCATGAGTAGAATTTTAGACAATGAGATCATGGGGGATGAGGAGTTGGTAGAACGTACCCTCCGTCCTCAGTATTTACGTGAATATATCGGTCAGGATAAGGTCAAGGACCAGCTGCAAATCTTTATTGAGGCAGCAAAAATGCGGGATGAGGCGCTGGACCATGTTCTTTTATTTGGTCCTCCAGGTTTGGGGAAAACGACCATGGCTTTTGTTATTGCCAATGAACTGGGAGTCAATCTCAAGCAAACGTCTGGCCCTGTCATTGAAAAAGCGGGTGATCTGGTAGCCATTTTGAATGATTTGGAACCTGGAGACGTCCTTTTTATTGACGAGATTCATCGCTTGCCCATGTCGGTGGAAGAGGTGCTTTATAGTGCCATGGAAGACTTCTACATTGATATCATGATTGGTGCTGGTGAAGGCAGTCGCAGTGTTCATTTGGACTTGCCACCATTCACCTTGATTGGGGCTACGACACGTGCGGGGATGCTCTCAAATCCTCTGCGGGCACGTTTTGGGATTACAGGTCATATGGAATACTATGCCCACGCTGACTTGACAGAGATTGTTGAGCGGACGGCAGATATTTTTGAGATGGAAATCACCCATGAGGCAGCTTCGGAGTTGGCCTTACGCAGTCGAGGAACTCCTCGTATCGCCAATCGTCTCCTCAAGCGCGTGCGCGACTTTGCCCAGATTATGGGGGATGGCTTGATTGATGATGTCATTACCGATAAGGCTTTGACCATGTTAGATGTAGACCATGAAGGTTTGGACTATGTGGACCAAAAAATCCTTCGCACCATGATTGAGATGTACGGTGGTGGTCCTGTCGGTTTAGGAACTCTTTCTGTTAATATTGCCGAGGAGCGTGAGACAGTCGAAGATATGTACGAACCTTACCTGATTCAGAAAGGTTTCATCATGCGAACTCGTTCTGGACGGGTGGCAACTGCTAAGGCATATGAACATTTAGGTTATGAATACAGTGAAAAATGAACAAGAAATTCTAGATGCTTTCAGAGAAAATCCAGATATGATGACCATTCTGACCATCATTCGTGACCTTGGTCTGAAAGATTCGTGGTTGGCGGCAGGGTCTGTCAGAAATTTTATCTGGAATCTCTTGTCAGACAAATCGCCTTTTGATCATGAAACGGATGTGGATGTGATTTTCTTTGATCCAGATATTTCTTATGAGGAAACAGTATTTCTAGAGAAAAAGCTGAGAGAAAATTTCCCTCAGTATCAGTGGGAGTTGAAAAATCAGGTCTATATGCATCTGCACAGTCCCCACACAGCGCCTTACACGAGTTCTCGTGATGCTATGAGTAAGTATCCTGAACGCTGTACGGCGATAGGCCTTCGCTTGCATGCCGACGCAACTTTAGAGCTCTTTGCGCCTTATGGTTTAGAGGATATTTTGAACTTTCAGATTTCCCCAACTCCTCATTTTTTAGAGAATGAAGATCGAATGAAGCTCTATCAAGAACGCTTGTCCAAGAAAAATTGGCAAGAAAAATGGAAAAATCTAACTTTCTCAAAAAACTTAAGAAAAATTTAAGTTAGGGACGGTATACTAGGTTCATAAGTTAAGAGGAACTTAACTTAAACTCCTAAAACTTTTTCATAATAATCTCCCTATAAAATTAAGTCGCCCAATCAGGCGGCTTATTTTTTGTCTGTACGGAGAGCTAATAACTTAGCAATAGAAGAAAATAGGGAAATATGGTATAATGAAACGATAGATTTTTGAATAGGAATAAGAACATGTTTGGATTTTTTAAGAAAGATAAAGCTGTAGAAGTCGAGGTTCCAACACAGGTTCCTGCTCATATTGGCATCATCATGGATGGGAATGGTCGTTGGGCAAAAAAACGGATGCAACCACGGGTTTTTGGTCATAAGGCGGGGATGGAAGCCCTCCAAAAGGTGACCAAGGCAGCTAACAAGATGGGAGTTAAGGTCATCACGGTTTATGCCTTTTCAACGGAAAATTGGACGCGCCCAGATCAAGAGGTCAAGTTTATCATGAACTTGCCAGTCGAATTTTATGATAACTACGTCCCTGAATTGCACGCAAATAACGTTAAGATTCAGATGATTGGAGAGACGGACCGTTTGCCTAAGCCGACTTTTGAAGCTTTGAAAAAAGCAGAGGAGTTGACCAAGAACAATACGGGCTTGATTCTCAATTTTGCGCTTAACTACGGTGGTCGTGCTGAAATTACGCAGGCTCTTAAGGGCTTGGCTCAAGATGTTCTAGATGCTAAAATCAACCCTGGTGACATCACAGAAGATATGATTGGAGACTATCTTTTCACGCAACACCTGCCAAAGGATTTGCGAGATCCTGATTTGATTATCCGTACGAGTGGTGAGTTGCGTTTAAGTAATTTCTTGCCATGGCAAGCAGCCTATAGTGAGCTTTACTTTACGGATACCTTGTGGCCTGATTTTGATGAAGCCGCCTTGCAGGAAGCTATTGCTGCTTTTAACCATCGCAATCGCCGTTTTGGAGGAGTTTAGGAGAAGATATGACCAAGGATTTACAAAAGAGAACATTGTTTGCGGTATTGGCCCTGGCAATTTTCCTTCCAGTCTTGTTTGCAGGAGGCCTCTTGTTGCAGATAGGGATTGGCTTGTTAGCGATGCTAGGCGTCCATGAACTCTTGCACATGAAGGGACTAAAGACTATGACCATTGAGGGTGCTTTGACTCTTTTTGCGACCTTCGCTCTCACAGTTCCTTTGGAAAATTACCTAACATTTTTGCCTGTTGATGGAAATGTGGTTGCCTATAGTGTTCTGATTACCATAATGTTAGGGACGACCGTTTTCAGTAAAAACTATACGATTGAAGATGCCGCTTTCCCAATTGCTGTGAGCTTTTATGTTGGTTTTGGCTTCAATGCCTTACTAGATGCTCGGGTGGCAGGTTTTGACAAGGTACTTTTGGCCCTTTTTATCGTTTGGGCGACAGATAGCGCAGCCTACCTGACAGGGATGAATTTTGGTAAACATAAGCTGGCTCCGAGAGTTTCTCCTAATAAGAGTATTGAGGGCTTTGTTGGGGGTATTCTAGGTGCGGTACTGATAACAGTGATTTTCATGTTAGTGGACAGCACAGTTGCTCTTCCTTATGGGATTTATAGAATGAGTCTCTTTGCAGCCTTCTTCAGTGTGGCAGGTCAGTTTGGTGACTTGATTGAGAGTGCCATGAAACGCCATTTCGGTGTTAAGGATTCTGGGAAATTTATCCCGGGACATGGCGGTGTGTTGGATCGCTTTGATAGCATGCTGATTGTATTTCCAATGATGCACTTATTTGGCCTGTTTTAAAGAAAGGAATATTGAATGATTGGATTGCTAACCTTTATCCTGGTTTTTGGGATTATTGTGGTGGTGCATGAGTTTGGACATTTTTATTTTGCCAAGAAATCAGGCATTCTAGTTCGTGAATTTGCCATTGGTATGGGGCCCAAGATTTTTTCCCATATCGGTAAGGATGGCACTGCTTATACCATTCGAATCCTTCCTCTAGGAGGCTATGTTCGTATGGCAGGCTGGGGTGATGATGCGACAGAAATCAAGACAGGAACTCCAGTCAGTTTAACACTTGCTGATGATGGTAAGGTCAAACGGATCAACCTCTCAGGGAAGAAACTGGATCAAACGGCTCTTCCTATGCAGGTAACCCAGTTTGACTTTGAAGACAAGCTCTTTATCAAGGGGTTGGTCTTGGAAGAAGAAAAGATTTTTGCAGTAGATCACGATGCAACGGTTGTTGAAGAAGACGGAACCGAAGTGCGCATCGCTCCTTTGGATGTACAGTATCAAAATGCTTCTATCTGGGGCAAGCTCATCACCAACTTTGCAGGCCCTATGAATAACTTTATCTTAGGTGTTGTTGTTTTTTGGATCCTGATCTTTTTGCAGGGCGGTGTTAGAGATACTCAGACCAATCTCTTTCACGTCATGCCAGAGGGCGCTTTGGCTAAGGTAGGTGTAGCTGAGACCGCCCAAATTACCAAGGTCGGCTCGCATGAGGTTAAGAATTGGCAAGACTTGACCCAGGCTGTGGAAGCAGATACCAAGGACAAGACAGCCCCGACCTTAGATGTGACCATTTCTGAAAATGGTAGCGAAAAACAAGTCACGGTAACGCCAGAAGAAAATCAAGGACGTTATATTATCGGGGTTCAACCGGGAGTCAAGTCAGACTTTCTATCCATGTTTGTTGGTGGATTTACAACCGCTGCTGATTCAGGGCTTCGTATCCTTTCGGCTCTGAAAAACTTGATTTTCCATCCAGATTTGAACAAACTCGGTGGTCCCGTTGCCATTTTTAAGGCAAGTAGCGATGCTGCTAAAAATGGTCTTGAGAATGTCCTCTATTTCCTAGCTATGATTTCCATCAATATCGGGATTTTTAACTTGATTCCGATCCCGGCTTTGGATGGTGGAAAGATTGTGCTCAATATCCTAGAGGCTATCCGCCGGAAACCCCTTAAACAAGAAATTGAAACCTATGTCACCATGGCTGGTGTAGTTATCATGGTTGTCTTGATGCTAGCTGTGACCTGGAATGACATTATGCGACTCTTCTTTTAGATAATCGAGGAATATTATGAAACAAAGTAAAATGCTAATCCCAACGCTTCGCGAAATGCCAAGCGATGCTCAAGTTATCAGCCACGCCCTTATGTTGCGTGCTGGTTATGTTCGTCAAGTTTCTGCTGGTGTTTATTCTTACCTACCACTCGCTAACCGTGTGATTGAAAAGGCTAAAAACATTATGCGCCAAGAGTTTGATAAGATTGGTGCGGTGGAAATGTTGGCTCCTGCCCTTCTCAGTGCCGATCTTTGGCGTGAATCAGGTCGTTATGAAACCTATGGTGAAGACCTTTATAAATTGAAAAACCGTGAAAAGTCAGACTTTATCCTAGGTCCGACACACGAAGAAACTTTTACAGCTATTGTTCGTGACTCTGTCAAGTCTTACAAGCAATTACCACTCAACCTTTACCAAATCCAACCGAAATACCGTGATGAAAAACGTCCACGTAACGGACTTCTCCGTACGCGTGAATTTATCATGAAAGACGGCTATAGTTTCCATGCTAATTACGATAGTTTGGATGTGACTTATGACGAGTACAAGGCGGCCTATGAACGTATTTTTACTCGTAGTGGCTTGGACTTCAAGGCCATCATCGGTGATGGTGGCGCTATGGGTGGTAAGGATAGCCAAGAATTTATGGCCATCACACCTGCTCGTACAGACCTTGACCGCTGGGTTGTCTTAGACAAGTCAGTTGCCTCATTTGACGAAATTCCTGCAGAAGTGCAAGAAGAAATCAAGGCAGAATTGCTCAAATGGATGGTTTCTGGTGAAGACACCATTGCCTACTCAAGTGAGTCTAGCTATGCGGCTAACTTAGAAATGGCAACAAACGAATACAAACCAAGTAACCGTGTCGTCGCGGAAGAAGAAGTGACTCGCGTCGAGACTCCAGGTGTAAAATCCATCGATGAAGTTGCAGCCTTCCTTAACGTCCCAGAAGAACAAACAATCAAAACCCTCTTCTACATGGCAGATGGAGAACTTGTTGCAGCCCTTCTAGTTGGAAATGACCAACTCAATGAAGTTAAGTTGAAAAACCACTTGGGAGCAGATTTCTTTGACGTTGCGAGCGAGGAAGAAGTAGCAAATGTTATCTCAGCTGGCTTTGGTTCGCTTGGCCCAGTTGGTTTGCCAGAAAATGTGAAAATCATTGCAGACCGTAAGGTACAAGATGTTCGCAATGCTGTTGTGGGGGCCAACGAAGATGGTTACCACTTGACGGGTGTGAACCCAGGTCGTGATTTCACTGCAGAATACGTGGATATCCGCGAAGTTCGTGAGGGTGAAATTTCACCAGACGGACAAGGCGTTCTTAACTTCGCGCGTGGTATTGAGATCGGTCATATTTTCAAACTCGGAACTCGCTACTCAGCAAGTATGAGCGCAGATGTTTTGGACGAAAATGGCCGTGCTGTGCCAATAATTATGGGTTGTTACGGTATCGGTGTTAGCCGTCTCCTTTCAGCCGTTATGGAGCAACACGCTCGCCTCTTTGTCAATAAAACGCCAAAAGGCGAATACCGTTATGCTTGGGGAGTTAACTTCCCTAAAGAATTAGCACCATTTGATGTGCACTTGATTACTGTCAATGTCAAAGATGAAGAAGCGCAAGCCTTGACAGATAAACTTGAAGCAAGCTTGATGGGAGCTGGTTACGAAGTCTTGACAGACGACCGTAACGAACGTGTCGGAGTGAAGTTTAGCGATAGTGACTTGATTGGGTTGCCAATCCGTATTACTGTTGGGAAGAAAGCAGCTGACGGTATTGTAGAAGTTAAGATCAAGGCGACTGGTGACACCATCGAAGTTCATGCAGACAACTTGCTTGAAACGCTTGAAATCCTCAGCAAGAAATAAAAACTATAATCAGAAGAAAAACAAGGCAAAAATGTAACTAGTTTTTACCTTGTTTTTTCTATATAATGGGGAAAATGAGTAAATGAAGAGGTAAAGCTATGCTAAAATTTCCAAAGGATTTTGTTTGGGGTTCCTCCACTTCTGGACCACAGACAGAAGGACGAGTGCCAGGTGACGGCAAGGGGGACAATCTCTGGGATTATTGGTATCAGGTGGAACCTAATCGCTACTACAATGGGATTGGACCTGACAAAACATCGACTTTCTATGAAAACTGGGAAAAGGATATTGAGCTTTTGGTAGAGACTGGGCATACAGCCTTCCGAACTTCTATCCAGTGGTCTCGTATTTTCCCACAGGGCCGTGGAGAGGTCAATCCGCAAGGGGTGACTTTCTACCGTCAGGTTTTTGAGGCTATTAAGGCCAAGGGCATTCTCCTCTTAGTCAATCTCTATCACTTTGACCTGCCTTTTGCTCTGCAAGAAGATGGGGATGGTTGGGAAAATAAGGCGACTGTCAAGGCTTATGAAGACTATGCTCGTTTTTGTTTTGAGACTTACGGTGACTTGGTAGACCAATGGATTACTTTTAATGAGCCCATCGTTCCGGTAGAGTTTGGCTATTTCTATGATGCCCACTATCCTCATAAGGTAGATGCCAAAGCGGCGGTTAAGGTTGCCTATCACACACAACTGGCTAGTAGTCTTGCGGTTAAGGCTTGTCATGAGATTTTGCCTGATTCTAAGATTGGGATTGTTCTCAACTTGACACCAGCCTACCCACGTAGCCAGCATCCCGCGGATGTCAAGGCCGCTCGCATTGCCGATCTCTTCCAAGCTCAATCTTTCCTAGATCCGTCTGTACTGGGAGTTTATCCAGAAGAATTAGTAGAAATCTTGTCTGAGCATGATTTGCTGCCAGAGTACACTGTTGAAGAGTTAGAACTCATTCGTGAGAACATAGTTGATTTCCTTGGAGTCAACTACTACCAACCTTTGCGTGTTATGGCGCCGCGTTTTGCTAAACATCCAGACAGTCCCCTCTTGCCAGAACATTTCTATGAGCCTTATATCATGCCGGGCCGTAAAATCAATCCTCACCGCGGTTGGGAAATCTACGAGCAGGGGATTTATGACATCGCTCAAAACATCAAGGAAAATTATGGCAATATCGAGTGGATGTTGACCGAAAACGGCATGGGTGTTGAGGGTGAAGATAAATTCCGTGAGAATGGCATGATTCAAGACGACTATCGTATCGACTTTGTCAAAGGTCATCTGCGTGAACTTCACCGTGCCATTGAAGACGGAGCCAATTGTAAGGGTTACTTAATCTGGACCTTTATCGACTGCTGGTCATGGCTCAACAGCTATAAAAATCGCTACGGTCTGGTTGAGCTTGACTTGGAAACGCAGGAACGTCGCCTGAAGAAATCAGGCCACTGGTTCAAAGAACTCAGCGACCATAATGGATTTTAAGAATAAAAAGAGTGAGATGGTGTTCATCTCACTTTTTATTACAATATCATCACTAAGGTCCCGATCGTAATCAGGATACAGCCAATGATTGTTTTAAACGTCAGGACATCCTGTAGGAAGAAAACGGCTAGAACGAGGGTAATGACGAGACTGAATTTATCGACAGCAGATACCTCAGTCGCATTGCCCATCTGTAGGGCCTTGTAGTAGCAGAGCCAGGAGGCGCCAGTGGCCAAACCAGATAAGATGAGAAAGAGCCAACTTTTTTTACTGATGTTGACAATTTCGGTCTGACTATTGGTCAAGAAAACCATGGCCCAGGCCATAAGAATGACGACGACTGTCCGAATAGCGGTTGCTAGATTGGATGGAACTCCTTCAATCCCAATCTTGGCTAAAATTGACGTTAAGGCTGCAAAGATAGCTGATAAAAGTGCGAAGAAAAACCACATGGCAAATACCTCCTCCCCTTATTATAAGTAATTGATGCCGACTTGTCAGGTATCAAGTGAAATATTGATAAAATACCAGATAGAAAAACTATACCAATTTTTCTTCTTGACAAGTGAGAAAAACAAGTATATACTGTTTTTGCTGATTCCGTAAAGTGAGAATTAGACTATACCAATTTAAGGAGAAAGCACAGCTGGTCTGTGTCGTATATACTATGTGTGGAATTGTTGGTGTTGTTGGAAACACAAATGCAACTGATATTTTGATTCAAGGGCTTGAAAAGCTCGAATACCGTGGTTATGATTCTGCGGGAATTTTTGTCCTAGGTGGTGCTGAAAATCATCTAGTCAAGGCTGTCGGTCGTATCGCAGAATTATCTGCCAAGACAGCAGGTGTTGAGGGGACAACTGGTATTGGACATACGCGTTGGGCGACTCACGGAAAACCAACTGAGGACAATGCTCACCCACACCGCTCTGAGACAGGACGTTTTGTCTTGGTGCACAATGGAGTGATTGAAAACTACCTTGAAATCAAGGAAGAATACCTTGCAGGTCACCACTTCAAGGGGCAAACCGATACAGAAATTGCCGTTCACCTGATTGGGAAATTTGCAGAAGAAGATGGTCTCTCAGTTCTTGAAGCCTTCAAAAAAGCCCTTCACATCATCCGTGGGTCTTATGCCTTTGCCTTGATTGATTCACAAGATCCTGAAGTCATCTATGTCGCTAAGAACAAATCGCCGCTTTTGATTGGTCTTGGAGAAGGCTACAACATGGTCTGCTCAGATGCTATGGCTATGATTCGTGAGACCAACCAATACATGGAAATTCATGACCAAGAGTTGGTAATCGTCAAGGCTGATAGTGTCGAAGTTCAAGACTATGATGGCAATCGCCGTGAACGTGCTAGCTATACTGCGGAGCTCGACTTGTCAGATATCGGCAAGGGGACTTATCCTTACTACATGCTCAAGGAAATCGACGAGCAACCAACGGTTATGCGTAAACTCATCCAAGCCTACACAGATGAGGCAGGTCAAGTAGTGGTTGACCCTGCTATCATTAAGGCTGTTCAAGATGCAGACCGCATTTACATCCTTGCAGCTGGAACATCGTACCACGCAGGATTTGCTTCTAAGAAAATGCTGGAAGAATTGACAGATACACCTGTTGAACTTGGAATCTCATCTGAGTGGGGCTACGGCATGCCACTTCTCAGCAAGAAACCGCTCTTCATCTTTATCAGCCAGTCTGGTGAAACAGCTGACAGCCGTCAGGTTTTGGTTAAGGCTAATGAAATGGGGATTCCGAGCTTGACAGTGACAAACGTGCCAGGTTCAACCCTTTCACGTGAAGCCAATCATACTATGCTCCTTCACGCAGGTCCTGAAATTGCCGTGGCATCAACCAAGGCCTACACAGCACAAATCGCAGCCCTTGCCTTCCTTGCAAAAGCAGTTGGAGAAGCAAATGGCAATGCCAAAGCGCAAGCCTTTGACCTGGTTCATGAGTTGTCAATCGTAGCTCAGTCTATCGAATCAACCCTTTCAGAAAAAGAAACCATTGATGCTAAAGTTCGTGAACTTCTTGAAACAACTCGCAACGCCTTTTACATTGGACGTGGTCAAGACTACTATGTAGCCATGGAAGCCAGTCTCAAACTCAAAGAGATTTCTTACATCCAATGTGAAGGTTTTGCGGCAGGAGAACTCAAGCACGGAACCATTGCTTTGATTGAAGAAGGAACGCCTGTCTTGGCCCTCTTGTCAGATCCAGTCCTTGCTAACCACACTCGTGGAAATATCCAAGAGGTCGCAGCCCGTGGTGCCAAGGTTCTCACTATTGCAGAAGAGAATGTTGCTAAAGACACAGACGATATCGTCCTTACGACTGTACACCCATACCTTTCACCAATCTCAATGGTCGTACCAACGCAATTGGTCGCTTACTTTGCAACACTCCATCGTGGCCTTGATGTGGATAAACCACGTAACCTTGCTAAGTCAGTAACAGTAGAATAAGCTAAGAAAGTCTAGTTCATCTAGGCTTTTTCTAATGAGCAAATTTATTGAAAATAGAACTAATTAGTGATAAAATACCCTAAAACTAAAAGAGATAGCGAGGAAACGGGATGGTAGAATTAGGGATTTCAACATTTGGTGAAACAACCGCTCTGGAAGCGACTGGGCAGATTTACAGTCATGATGAACGCATTCGTCAGTTGGTGGCAGAGATAGAGCTGGCTGATAAGGTTGGTTTGGATGTGTACGGGATTGGGGAGCATCATCGGGAGGACTTTGCGGTATCGGCGCCAGAGATTGTTCTTGCAGCTGGGGCAGTCAATACCAAAAAGATTCGTTTGACTAGTGCGGTCAGCATTCTCTCGAGTATGGATCCGATTCGCTTGTTCCAACAATATGCCACCATCGATGCCTTGTCAAATGGCCGTGCAGAGATTATGGCTGGGCGTGGTTCATTTACCGAGTCTTTCCCACTGTTTGGCTATGACTTGAAAGACTATGAAGCTCTCTTTGATGAGAAATTAGACATGCTCCAGTTAGTCAATGAAAAGACCAAGATAGACTGGCAAGGTCAATTGACCCAAAGCATTGCTGGAAAAGAAGTCTATCCCCGTCCAGTTCAGGACAAATTGCCATTGTGGGTGGCGACAGGTGGCCATGTCGAATCAACAGTGAAGATTGCTCGGGCAGGGCTGCCGATTGTCTATGCCATTATCGGTGGTAATCCGCGTTATTTTAAAAAATTGATTCAAGCTTATCGTGAGATTGGAAGGGATGCCGGTCATGCGGATAAAGACCTGAAAGTGGGTGCTCATTCTTGGGGTTGGATTGCTGAGGATGGCGAACAGGCTGTAAAAGATTATTTCCATCCGACCAAGCAAGTGGTTGATGCGATTTCCAAGGACCGTCCACACTGGCAGGAGTTGACCCATGAGCAATATTTGGAGCAAGTTAGTCCAAATGGTGCCATGTTTGTGGGAAATCCAGATCAGGTAGCAGAAAAATTGATTCGCATGATTGAGGATTTAGACTTGGACCGTTTCATGCTCCATCTACCGCTTGGTTCTATGCCACATGATCAAGTTTTGAGAGCTATTGAACTCTTCGGCACGCAAGTGGCGCCCAAAATACGTGCTTACTTTGCCATGAAAGAGGGGTTATAAAAAAATTTAATCGGTTGAGTCGATTGGTGAGGAACACCCATGGATTCAGCAACAGGTGGAAGTGGTACAAGGGGTAGAGCATACTATCTAGTGGAATATATACTAGTTTATACCAAGTACAAGATAAAATAGCAAAAAAGACGATCTCCGTTTGGAAATCGTCTTTTTTTGATATTCTCGCAAATACGATATCTTGTGGTTGGTGTAAACTGGTAGATAGATCTCTTATTTTATTTATCAAAACCTTGTAAGTTTTTTTGGCGCTCTTCAGTTTGACCCTTGGCATCCAATTTATTACCATTGTAGACAGTGCTTTCCCATGATCCGTACATTGGGTTAGGGAAAATGATGAATTTCTCACCAAACTCTTTTTGTAATTCCTCTAATTTTTGGTCGCGCTCAGTTTCAGAGGTCTTTGAAAACTCTGCAAAGTCCACAAGATTGTCTCCTAGTAGCATGACTAAGTTGGTTTTTTCTTGGACTGCTTGTCTACGACCTTCTTTAGATTTGACGCCTTTTTCTAAGAACATGAGATGATCGCGGCTTTGTACAGGAATTCCTTCATTTTCTAGGTTTTTGATCGTATCATCTACCTGATCTATCGTGCGGTCAGATACATAGTAAATTTGGACACCGTTTTGGTCTGCAAATTGGAGAAAATCTTTAGCACCTGGTACAGCCTTGGCTGCGGCCTTTTTTACCCAGACATCCCAGTTTTCTGGGGTAAATGCTGTTCCGTCTTTGACATTTTGTGCTTGATAAGGACTGTTGTCTAATACGGTTTCGTCCAAGTCCAAAACGATAGAGTAGGGTTTATCTGTCTGTGTTTTTAGTAGTTCTTTCAAACGATCAGTAGCGACATTATAGCCTTGTAGATAGAGTGCCTTGGTTTCAGCTGCTTTTTGATACCAAAGAGTTGACATAGTATTTTCTCTTGAACGCAACTGATCATAGGTCATTGTAACCTGATTATCAGATGTACTACTTTGTGTTGTCTGTGAATTTGCCGAATTTGTGCCACAGCCAGTCAGTAAAATGACGGAAGCAAGTGTAGAAGCAATTGTAATGGTAACTTTGGATATTTTCATAATCCCATCCTCCTAAAATAGTCTACTAATATTGTAGCGTTTTCACGGGATTTGTGCAAGGGAATATCGAGAGAAAATAAATTTTTCACTAGTAATTTGGTATTAGGATAAAATTATGTACTTAATTTGGGAATGAAGATAGATATAAAAAAATCCAATCGGCTTGATAGAAAATCTATATCAACTCCTTTTTGAAAAATAGATGAAAATAAAGTGAATCTTTGAAAGGCTAGTAACATCAAGCTTTTCAGGGATTTTTTCTTTATTGATATAAAAATTTCTAATCGAGTTGATAGTCAATATATATTGGGAAAAGGGGAAAAGGAGTGGTAAGATGGTTTCAATTCAAATGGAAGGAGAGAGGTATGGCAAGTAAAAGAGATCTAGTCTTTAGAGCGATCCGAGGCGATGAAGTGGAAAGAGTTCCTGTGGGATTTTGGTTTCATTTTGTAACACTCGAAGAAAAGGGGCAGGGATTAAATAATCCACGTATCTTTCAAAAAAGTGTTGACGGGCATCGCAACTATGTGGAAAGGATTCGTCCTGATTTTGTCAAAATTATGAGCGACGGTTTTTTCCTTTATCCAAGTAATGTCTATAGTCCTAAGGTTTCAAGCATTCAGGAGCTGACTTCTATTGAGTCGATTGGTGAGGAACACCCATGGATTCAGCAACAGGTGGAAGTGGTCCAAGCGATTCGAGAGACTTTTACCGAAGAGATTGCTTCTTTCTACAATATCTTTTCACCGATCTCCTACCTCAAGCGCTGGTTCCGTACAGAAACTTCTCGAGGAGATAGGGAAGTGGCTGACCTATTGCTTGAAAATCCTGAGCAATTCAGAGCAATTCTAGATGTGATTGCAGGAGACATTGCTTCCTTAACTCAGAAAATCATCCAGCAAGGTGGAGTTGATGGGATTTATCTCAGCACCCAGGAAATTCAAGATGAGCGCATCACACCAGCACTCTACCAAACCTATATCGAACCGAGCAATATAGCGATTTTGGAGGCTGCCAATCAGGTTGGTGGGACCAATATCCTCCATATCTGTGGTTTTGAAGGTGCGAGCAATGATGTGACGATATTTAAGGACTATCCGGCTCAAGTGGTCAACTGGGCGACCCACCATGAGGATGTTAGCTTGACACAGGGTCAAGAGTTGTTTACAGGCAAGGCCGTTTTAGGTGGATTTGAAAATGGCAAGAAAAGCTTGCTTTATCAAGGTTCCAAGGCGGAATTGCAAAATGAAACAAGACGGTTGCTGGCTGAAGCTGGTAGTAAAGGAGTTCTTCTGGGAGCTGACTGTACTGTTCCAGATGACTTTGACTTAGAGAGGTTGGACTGGATTCGGCAGGCAGCTGTTCTCTAAAAGGAGGAGCTATGAAAAGTAAAAGATGGTGCATCTTCATTGCAGTTGTCGGTTTGCTGGCTTTGGTTGCCATAAGTGTCGTAAAAAATGGGCATTGTAAAAATGGAGAGAGATGTCGTGGAGTTCAGGATTTTTCCAAGTTCAGTCTCCCCTTTCTACGCTCGAATGATATCGCAAGCAGTTTATTAGTTGAAAAAGTAAGAAATGGAGAATAAGAATGTCAGAAAAAAAAGAATGGGTTTTAAAAGCATTTAGAGGTGAAAAGGTTGATCGTGTGCCAGTTGGTTTTTGGCACCATTTCACATCCGAAGACGAATGGCTACACGGTTTCTCAAATCCAGCCATTATCGAGAAGAATATCGAGGGCCATAAGCGCTTTATCCGAGAAGTTCAGCCGGACTTTATCAAACTCATGAGTGATGGCTACTTTGCTTATCCAAATCCAGCGATTGCCAAAGGCAAATCACTTCAAGAATTGGCAACCATTCAACCACTCGGGCCAGATCATTCTTGGATAAAAGAGCAGGTGGATTTGGTTAAGAAAATCAAGCAAGAGTTTACAGAAGATATCGTTGCGATTTACAATATTTTTGCTCCTGTGACCTATCTCAAGTGGTTGCTTGGGGAAGTGTCTGGTGGCGATGACCTTATTGCGGACTTTCTGGTGGAAGATCCTGAAGCCCTTAAAAAGGTGTTGGATGTGATTGCAGAAGATATTGAGAGTCTCAGTCGAGCTGTCATCGAAGAGGCTGGTGCTGATGGAATCTACCTCAGCGTGCAGAGTATCCAAGATCAACGAGTGTCGGCAGCAGAGTATCAAGCTGTCATTGCACCTAGCGAGATAACGGTTCTGGAAGCAGCTAGTGCTGTTGGTGGTGTTACTGTTCTTCATATCTGTGGCTACGAGGGGGCGCGAAATGATATTCACCTTTTTGCAGACTATCCAGCCCAAGTCTTTAACTGGGCTGTAGGACCAGAGGGAGTCACTCTCAAGGAAGGTCGTGAGATTTTCAAGGGACGTACGGTTCTTGGAGGATTTGAAAATGGCAAGACAGGCTTACTGTATACTGGTAGCAAGGATGCCATTCAGGCTGAAGCAAAGAAACTAGTTGCAGAAGCTGGGGAACAGGGCTTGGTACTTGGGGCAGATTGTACCATTCCAAGTGATATCGCAGTTGAACGTATCCAGTGGGTGAGAGAAGCGCTTGAAAACTAAAGGAGAAAAAGATGAGTAAAAAAGCATGGATTATCGGTGGTGTAGCAGTGGTTGTAGTAATTGGGGCAACGATTATCGGGAGAAGTTTAGCTGGTGCTCCAGCCAAGGATGGAGAAACGGCTTCGTCTGCTGAAGTTATAACCTTGAAGGTTGCCCATACACAAAACTATGTACCTTATGACTTTGTCAATGAAAAAGGGGAATCAGATGGTTATGAGGTAGCTGTTTTGAAGGCTGTTGATGAGAAGTTGGCAAACTATCAATTTGAATATACGGGTACCAGTGATGATGACCTCTTGATTGGTCTGGAATCAGGTAAGTATGACATCGGAACCAAGGGAGCTTGGTACACAGATGAACGAGCTAAAAAGTTTGTCATTCCATCTGAACCAGTCGGAGCGAGCATCATCGGATTTACTGTCAGAAAAGAAGATGAACAGAAATACAAAACCATTGATGACTTTGCTAAGAATAAAGGGAAATTGGTTCCCATCTCTCCACAGAATGCTCAATGGAATGTTATCACCAGCTACAATGAAAAACATCAGGATGCACCGATTGAGCTAACAGCAGCTGAATCCTTTAAAGTGGCAGATGCCTATGCCTGGGTCTTAGAAGGACGTTATGACGCCTTCTTTGATATCAAACTGTCCTTTGAAAAAGCAGTTACCGCAGAAGATGGCCCTTACCACCAATATGCGGATAAACTCAGCTGGTTCCCATACAAGGGTATTCCAACTTATCCCTTGATTCACCGTGATGAAAAGGGTGAGAAATTCGCTAAAGAATATGAAAAAGCAATCAAAGAGTTGAAGGAAGATGGAACGCTTGCTAAGTTATCTCAGCAATACTTTAAAGAAGATGTCTTTAGTTATGTAGACAAAGACTAGACCAGAAATTCCAAGACTAGAAAGGGTTTTGCATGGTTTCTTATGATTTTTCCAAGGTCTTTCAGTTTTTGCCAACCTTATGGCAGGCACTTCCTATGACCTTGTCCATTCTCTTTTTTACCACTCTTCTTGGGTCCCTTTTTGGAGGTCTCTTGGCCTGGGCACAAGTAGGAGAAGACAAGAGTTTTGCAGCGATTTCCAAAGGCTATATCTTTACCCTACGTTGTACACCGCCGATTGTCTTGCTTTTTCTAGTCTTTTATGGCTTGCCAGAATTTCTGAAATGGTGGCTTGGTTTGGATATCAACAACTGGTCTAAAACTATTTTTGTTCTCCTGACGATGATTCTCTTGTTTGCGGCTATTGTTGCCGAGGTTTTCAAGGCGGCCTATCAAGCTATTCCAAAGGGGCAGACAGAGGCCGGGCTTAGTATTGGTTTGACTCCAAGTCAGACTTTTTGGAGAATCATTTTTCCCCAAGCTTTTCAAGTTGCTCTTCCCAATATAACGACCGCTATACTCAATCTCATGCGAGATGCTGCCTTGGCCTATACGATTGGTTTCGTTGATGTTATGGGGGCGGGGAATCTCTTGATCAGTCGCAATTTAGGGAACTACTCGCTGGAAACCTATACGGCAGTTGCGCTTCTTTACTGGGGGATTGCCTTGGTTATTTCTAGCTTGAGCCGTTTGCTTGAGAAGTCTTTGGAAACAAAAGGGAGGTAAGAAATGGATATAGACTATATTTTAAAGACCTTTCTGGAGACCTTGAAGGGTGTGCCAATCACCTTGATTATCATGATTGTGGCTATGGTCTTAAGCTTTTTACCGGCTCTATTTTTAGCCTTGGGTCAGATCTATAAGGTTCGAGGTGTGAGGAGTTTTTCTCTGGTCTATCTGGCCTTTATCCGAGCGACTCCTCCGATTTTATTGATTCTCTTCTTTTATAGTTTGTTTCCAAGTTTGCTGAATCAATTTCTCAAAAGCATAGGAAGTGACTTTGATATTTTCAAGCTTGATCCTCTCTATTATGCCTTTATCATTTATAGTTTGATGACAGTTGGGAGTTTATCGGAGATTTTGCGTTCAGCTATCTTGACGGTGGACAAGGGACAACTAGAGGCAGCGCATGCGATTGGGCTGACTACAACCCAGGCCTATCTAAGGATTGTTTTTCCTCAAGCCTTGCGCTCAGCCTTGCCTAACTTAGCCAATCTGGTGATCAATATCGTCAAAGGGACCTCCCTGGTCTTTGTTATGACCATCAAGGACATCACCGCTATTGCTCGTGTAGAAGCGTCCTACGGTTACCAGTATTTTGAGTCTTATTTTGTGATCTTTTTGCAGTATATTTTGATCTGTGGTTTGATTCAATGGGGCTTCTCCCTACTGGAGAAAGGCTATGTGAAAAAAGAAAAAAGTGCAAAAGCATCTAGCGCGCGTTTCGTATAGGAGGACAGGATGTTACAAGTAGAACATATCGCAAAAACATTTGGTGAGAGGCAGGTCTTGGAGGATGTCAATCTCCAGGTCAACCAAGGGGATGTCGTCGTTATTTTAGGACCATCAGGTTCGGGGAAAACGACCTTTCTCCGTTGTCTCAACCACTTAGAAAAAGCTGACAGTGGCCGTTTGACCTTGGCAGGAAAAACTTATGACTTAGCCAAATTAAGCAAGAAAGACATTCTAGAAATTCGCCAAAAAACAGCCTTTGTTTTTCAACACTACAATCTTTTTGCAAATAAAACTGCTCTGGAAAATATTCTAGAAGGTCTAATCGTCGCTCGTAAAGTTCCCAAGGAAGAAGCGCTCAAACGTGCAGAATCTGCCTTGGAAAAAGTTGGTTTACTGGCCTACAAAGACTACTACCCTTCTCAGCTATCTGGAGGGCAACAACAACGAATAGGAATTGCGCGTGCTATTGCCGTCAAACCCGAGGTCATTTTGCTAGATGAACCAACATCAGCACTAGACCCTGAGTTGGTTGGAGATGTTTTGGATGTTCTGAAACAGTTGGCGGGAGAAGGTGTGACCATGGTGGTCGTCACGCATGAGATGGGATTTGCTAGAGATGTCGCTAACCACGTTATTTTCATGGATGGAGGCCGTATCGTAGAGGAGAACAATCCCCACGATTTCTTTAGTCGTCCACAAGAAGAACGAACCAAGCAGTTCCTGGCTCGTATCTTATCAGACGCTAGCTATAGTGTAGAATATATGATTTGATAGATAAGTGTATCATAAAAACAACACCCCATGACTAGAAGATTCTTCTGACCATGGGGTGTTTTTTCTATAGGAGGGCTAGGTTATATTCTTTGAAAATCTCTTCAAACCAGGTCAGCTTCACCTTATCTACAAGCTCAAAGCTGTGCTTTGAGCAGCCTGTGGCTAGCTTTCTAGTTTACTCTTTGATTTTCATTGAGTATCAGTTCTCTTTCTTGTTTTTTATCAACCATCCAAGTCCGAGAAGGGCAAGGATACTGAATCCAGCAAGGACAAGAAGGGATTTGCTCTCAGTTCCTGTGTTTGGAAGGAGGTTCTGAGAGTGAGCCTCTGCAGCAGTTTCTTGAGTTTCAGGATTGGCTGCTAGGTTTTGAGCTTGACCTTGTTCTGGTTCAACTTCCAAGCTAGAAAGATCAAATTCTGGTTTTTCTTCCACAGCTGGAGCGACGATGGCGCCGCCTTGAGACAAGCGGAGAACGACAGCAGTGAGAGCATTCAATTTCAAGCCTTTTTCAGTCCATTCGAGACCTTGAGGTTTAGCGATTCCTACTGGTCCTGCTTGGTTTTCATCTGCGAGAACTTCGGCATTTCTCAAGTGAGCAAAAGCAGTCCCCAAGTTGAATTCGCGAGCCTTATCATCCGCATTGACAAAGACAGCGTAGACATCACCGTTTGGAGCAGTAATTTGGTAGCCGATGACCACGTCTTCTTTTTCAACGCCATTTTGTCCTGGGACAGTAATGAGGTGGACGCGCTCCTTGATATCTTGCAGACTCTTGAGTCGGAAGGCGTCTGTAGATTGACGAAGAGCGATCAATCCTTTCATGTAGTCACGACTCTTGACATTTTCAGGATATGCTTTGCCATCTGTAGCCTTGGTCCAGTCAAACTTGTTGACAGCATCACTAGAGTCATAAGAGTCATGGATAAAGTAAGGATAGACAAATGGCTTGCCGTCTTTGTCACGTAACAAGTGAGACTTGTTTGGAACCTTATCTTCAGGAACAGGAGTCTTATAGGCTGGATCAAGGAATTGTTTGGTACGTCCATATTCCTGCCCAGAGTGGATAAACGGAGTTCCTTGAGCGGTCAAGACCATGAGGTTTCCAAGTCGCAAACGGCGATGGATTTCAGCATAGTTCTCAGCCTTGCTTGGGTCTTTTTTGATAGACTGGGCAATGATGTCAAAGAGGGTCAAGTTATCATGGGCTGCGATATACTGGATAACATCTCCAGGGTTGTCTGCTTCAAAGTTGGTTGGTTGGGCAATGAGATTTTTAAAGATGGTATTGATATCGCGTTTGCCACCTGTGATAAAGGCGGGTTGACCTTCGTTTGGATAGCCAGACTTGAGGTTGTTACGGATGTCGTCTGAAAAGACAGCGACAGTATCTGTTTTCTTCATCCAATCTTGGTCAGCAGGTTGTACAGGCGTATTTTCATCACCAGTATAGGTTCTCCAGCCTTCACCTAGCATGATAAGATTTGGATTGAGGGCGCGTGCAGCCTTGTAAGCTTCTTCGATTGAAGCCGCATCGTGGTCACCCATCATATCAAAGCGAAAACCATCTACTTTGTAGGTTTCAACCAGATACTTGATGGAGTCTACCAAGACACGTTTAGACATGTAGTGGGTAGTTCCCAAACGGCCGCCTCCGAAGCTAGTACGTGGAGTTCCGTCTGCATCCATAAAGTGATAGTAGTTTGGCTCAATATCTTCAAAAATATCAACATTTGCAGTATGGTTGTAGACCACGTCCAAGATAGCCCCCATGCCACGTTTGTGGATTTCGTTGATGAGGTTTTTGAATTCGGCGATACGTTTTTCTGGATCCTTAGGATCGCTTGAGTACATACCAGTCAAGGAGAAGTAGTTTTGAGGGTCATATCCCCAGTTGTAGTTGCTGTTGCTTGAAGCGTAGGCAGACAAACGTTCATGGTTTTTCAATTCATTGACAAAGTAGTAAGACAAGACTGGAAGGAGCTGGATGTGGGTCACACCCAAGTCTTTGAGATAGTCCAGTTTTTCGATAAAGGCTTCAAAGGTACCAAATGGCTTGGTCAAGTCTTTTGCGATGGCAGGATCCGAAGTGAAGTCACGTACATGAGCTTCGTAGATAACGGCATCTTCACGTGATTTGAAGTTACGAATCTTTCCATAGGTCAAGTCTTGCGGACCTAACTTCGCTGGATCGACAAAGGCAGCTTTAGCGACCTTATGAGCGGTATCTGTTTTTGCTAGGTCACTGTTCCAAGCCGCTAATGATTTGGCATAAGGGTCAAGAACGAGGACAGTTTTACCTTGGCGCTCGATTTGGTAGTGGTAGTAGTAGCCAGTGTAGTTGCTGATACCGAGACCAGAGTTTGCATCCAGAGTTTGTTTCCAGGTTCCTTTTTCTCCTTTTTCAAGGGCGACAGTTCCAACTACTTTTTCAGGGTCTTTCTTGTCATAGACAACAACGGAAACCTTATCAGCACTTGGAGACCAGAGGGTGAGGTCAACACGCTTGCCATCTTCTTTTAGAGTTGCGCCGAGTGGACCATCGTAACTGTAGGATTCATCCTTGAGGCGCCAGCTTGAACGTGTGGTAAAGCGGTCTGAATTGTAGCTGACAGTGTAAGGGTGTTGAGTGTCAGAGAAGTCGCCGATGTAGGTCACTTTTTTACCTGCCTCATCCACTTCCACGTCTGTGATAGTTACTTTATTCCCTTGGTAATCAGTGATGCTGGAGTGTTTGAGGATGTCGTCTTTCTTAGCTCCAACTAGGGTAGAAAAACTGCTTTCGATACGAGATTTAGCCACGTGTTGGGCACCAGTCATGCGGATATCGTGCACATAGTAGGGGTTGGTGTAGATGGTTTCGTCATCATCTTTGAGGAAAATCTGACTGTGATTTTTTAGATCAGTGAATTTATAATCTTCTTTTCTGATTTTCACATCATCGCCTTTCTTGCTTTCGTCTAGTAATAAAAATCCAAATTCTCTCGCAGCTTCATTGAGTGGAATGTCAATGTAACGTCCATATTTTCCAGTTGCGGTAAAGTCAGTACCGTCAGGCCATTCTCCACTGCTTGGGTTTTTGACATCGCCCCAATACCAAAGAGATTTTTTGTCGTAGTTCCCGTCGGTGCGGTAGTAGTTGACACGAATAGTTCCTGCTGGTTGAGGGCGATAATTGTATACCTTGTAGTTTTCATCTAGCCAGGCCTCATTCATTTTTGGAGAGAGGCGCTCTACAGAACGGTCCCCTGTCAGGTTATCCCCCTTGGTATTGTTGATGAGGAAGCTGACTTTCTTGGCTTGCTCATTTTTGAGTTTGACATCTAGATAATAGCCGTAGTCATCTTGCTTGGCATCCTTGAAGGACTTGGCTCCATTGGGCCAGTTTTCAGACGGCTTTTCAACATCGTCCCAAGTCCAAAGACCTTGAGAATCTTTGTTTTCTTCAGGGAGTTTTTTTACATGGATACGGAAGTGGTTGTCTGCGATGGGTTCTTCAGAAGATGTGTCAGCTTGTGGTTTTTGATCTGAAGTTGACGTCGAAGTACTGGCATCTACTTTCTCTTCCTTGCTGTTAGGCTGGCTTGTAGTAGCATCTTCTGTTTTGGGTGTTTCTGGCGCTGTAGTAGTTTCCACAGCTGGAGCTTCTTTTTTAGCGTCCAGGGAAGCGTTTGCATTCTTTTGTTCAGAAATAGGCGTTTCCGTTTGAGTTTGACTCGTTTCAGTCTCAGTAGGAGCCTTAGCCACAGTGCTGGTATTTTCCTGAGTTTGAGGAAGGTTTTCGTTGGCTGAAATAGTTGGCATTGTAGCAGAAAGCAAGACAATGCTAGCACCAATAAGGACAGAACCAGTTCCGTTCTTCAAGGAACGGATACCATAAATCATTTTTTTCTCAGTTTGAGATGGGATCTTTTTCATCACAATTCTCCTTGTGTAGTTGTTCCCTAACAGTATAGCACGAGGTAAACATTAGTGCAAGCGTTTTCCTAACTTTTAAGAGAAAATATAATGCTTCATTCTCTTGAAATTTTAAAATAATATATAGGAAAAGATTGTTTAAAAAATAGTAAAAAAACCTTGAAAAATCTAGCTAAATAAGGTATAATGTGAATAATCATTTGTCGTAGGTTTTGTCTGAAATATTGTCCAGACAAGGCTCACAGCAGTTAAATCTTCTGAAAAAGTCAGATTTAGCTGCTCTTTTTGTGCTTTTTTTCAGGTTTTTGAGTGCTTGTAACAAAGATTTAAAGATTCTGAAAATTCGTCAAAGGGACACGGTGATAGGGGTTTTTAAAACCATATGACGATTAGAAAAGCCTGATTGACAAGGCTTGGAATTTATTTACAAAGGAGAATCATCTTGGCAGGACATGACGTTCAATACGGGAAACATCGTACCCGTCGTAGTTTTTCAAGAATCAAAGAAGTTCTTGACTTACCAAATTTGATTGAAATTCAAACGGATTCATTCAAAGATTTCCTAGATCACGGTCTTAAGGAAGTATTTGAAGATGTATTGCCAATTTCAAACTTCACAGACACAATGGAGTTGGAATTTGTTGGATATGAAATCAAGGAACCAAAATACACGCTAGAAGAAGCTCGTATCCACGATGCTAGCTACTCAGCACCAATTTTTGTAACCTTCCGCTTGATTAATAAAGAAACAGGCGAAATCAAGACCCAAGAAGTCTTCTTTGGTGATTTCCCAATCATGACCGAAATGGGTACTTTCATCATCAATGGTGGTGAACGTATTATCGTTTCTCAGTTGGTCCGCTCACCAGGTGTTTACTTTAACGACAAAGTAGACAAGAACGGTAAAGTGGGATATGGTTCTACTGTTATCCCTAACCGTGGAGCTTGGTTGGAACTTGAAAGCGACTCAAAAGACATCGCTTATACTCGTATCGACCGTACTCGTAAGATTCCATTTACAACCTTGGTTCGTGCGCTTGGTTTCTCAGGTGATGATGAAATCTTTGATATCTTTGGTGATAGTGAATTGGTTCGAAACACCGTTGAAAAAGACATCCACAAGAATCCAATGGACTCTCGTACAGACGAAGCCTTGAAAGAAATCTACGAACGCCTTCGCCCAGGTGAGCCTAAGACGGCTGAAAGCTCACGTAGCTTACTTGTGGCTCGTTTCTTCGACCCACGCCGCTACGATTTGGCAGCAGTTGGTCGTTACAAGATCAATAAAAAACTCAACGTTAAAACACGCTTGCTCAACCAAACCATCGCTGAGCCATTGGTAGATCCTGAAACTGGTGAAATCTTGGTAGAAGCTGGTACCGTTATGACTCGTAGCGTGATTGAAAGTATCGAGAGTCACTTGGATGGAGACTTGAACAAGATCGTTTATATTCCAAACGATGCAGCTGTTTTGACAGAACCAGTTGTGCTTCAAAAATTCAAGGTTGTTGCTCCAACGGATCCAGACCGTGTTGTAACCATCATCGGAAATGCCAATCCAGACGACAAGGTTCGTGTTGTAACTCCTGCGGATATCCTTGCAGAGATGAGCTACTTCCTTAACTTGGCAGAAGGTATCGGACGTGTGGATGATATCGACCACCTTGGAAACCGTCGTATCCGTGCAGTTGGTGAATTGCTTGCCAACCAAGTACGTCTTGGACTTTCTCGTATGGAACGTAATGTCCGTGAACGCATGTCTGTTCAGGACAATGAAGTTTTAACACCACAACAAATTATCAACATCCGTCCTGTAACAGCTGCAGTTAAAGAATTCTTTGGTTCATCACAGTTGTCACAGTTCATGGACCAACACAACCCGCTTTCTGAGTTGTCTCACAAACGTCGTTTGTCAGCCTTAGGACCTGGTGGTTTGACACGTGACCGTGCAGGATATGAAGTACGTGACGTGCACTATACTCACTATGGTCGTATGTGTCCAATCGAGACACCTGAAGGACCTAACATCGGTTTGATCAATAACTTGTCATCTTACGGACACTTGAATAAGTATGGATTTGTTCAAACACCATACCGTAAGGTTGACCGTGAAACAGGTGTAGTCACAAACGAAATCGTTTGGTTGACAGCCGATGAAGAAGATGAATTTACTGTAGCGCAGGCTAACTCTCGCCTCAACGAAGACGGTACTTTTGCTGAGAAAGTTGTCATGGGACGTCACCAAGGGGTCAACCAGGAGTACCCAGCAGAAGTGGTTGACTATATGGACGTGTCACCAAAACAGGTAGTTGCCGTTGCGACAGCATGTATTCCTTTCTTGGAAAACGATGACTCCAACCGTGCCCTTATGGGTGCCAACATGCAACGTCAGGCTGTGCCTTTGATTGATCCAAAAGCACCTTACGTTGGTACTGGTATGGAATACCAAGCAGCTCATGATTCTGGAGCGGCTGTTATTGCTCAGTATGATGGTAAAGTTACATACGCAGATGCTGACAAGGTAGAAGTACGCCGCGAAGATGGTTCATTGGACGTTTACCACATCCAAAAATTCCGTCGTTCAAACTCAGGTACTGCTTATAACCAACGTACACTTGTTAAAGTTGGCGATGTCGTTGAAAAAGGCGACTTTATCGCTGACGGACCTTCTATGGAAAAAGGGGAAATGGCGCTTGGACAAAACCCGATCGTTGCCTACATGACATGGGAAGGTTACAACTTCGAGGATGCCGTTATCATGAGCGAACGCTTGGTCAAAGACGATGTCTACACATCTGTCCACCTCGAAGAATACGAATCAGAAACCCGCGATACAAAGCTTGGGCCTGAAGAAATTACTCGTGAAATTCCAAACGTTGGTGAAGATGCTCTTAAAGACCTTGACGAAATGGGTATTATCCGTATCGGTGCTGAGGTTAAAGAAGGAGATATCCTTGTAGGTAAAGTCACACCTAAGGGTGAGAAAGACCTTTCAGCTGAAGAACGTCTCTTGCACGCTATCTTCGGAGACAAGTCTCGTGAAGTGCGTGATACTTCTCTTCGAGTACCTCACGGTGCCGATGGTGTCGTTCGTGATGTTAAGATCTTTACACGTGCAAATGGTGATGAGTTGCAATCAGGTGTTAACATGCTGGTTCGCGTCTACATCGCTCAAAAACGTAAGATCAAGGTCGGAGATAAGATGGCCGGACGTCACGGAAACAAAGGGGTTGTCTCTCGTATCGTTCCTGTAGAAGACATGCCTTACCTTCCAGACGGAACTCCAGTCGACATCATGTTGAATCCACTTGGGGTACCATCACGTATGAATATCGGTCAGGTTATGGAACTTCACCTTGGTATGGCAGCCCGTACTCTTGGTATCCACATCGCAACACCAGTCTTTGACGGAGCAAGTTCTGAAGACCTTTGGGACACTGTTAAAGAAGCAGGTATGGATAGCGATGCCAAAACAATCCTTTACGATGGACGTACAGGTGAGCCGTTTGACAACCGTGTATCAGTTGGTGTCATGTACATGATCAAACTCCACCACATGGTTGATGATAAATTGCACGCGCGTTCAGTCGGACCATACTCAACCGTCACCCAACAACCACTCGGAGGTAAAGCTCAGTTTGGTGGACAACGTTTCGGTGAGATGGAAGTTTGGGCTCTTGAAGCCTACGGTGCGTCAAATGTTCTCCAAGAAATCTTGACATACAAGTCTGACGATATCAACGGACGTTTGAAAGCTTATGAAGCTATTACAAAAGGAAAACCAATTCCAAAACCAGGTGTTCCAGAATCCTTCCGAGTTCTTGTAAAAGAATTGCAATCTCTTGGTCTTGACATGCGTGTCCTTGACGAAGATGATCAAGAAGTGGAACTTCGCGACTTGGATGAAGGAATGGACGAAGATGTCATCCACGTAGATGACCTTGAAAAAGCCCGCGAAAAAGCAGCCCAAGAGGCTAAAGCAGCCTTTGAAGCTGAAGAAGCTGAGAAAGCAACAAAAGCGGAAGCAACAGAAGAAGCTGCTGAACAAGAATAAGCAGTTCATTTAGAATAGAAAGGGAAGAAATAGTGGTTGATGTAAATCGTTTTAAAAGTATGCAAATCACCCTAGCTTCTCCAAGCAAAGTCCGTTCATGGTCTTATGGAGAAGTCAAAAAACCTGAAACAATCAATTACCGTACCTTGAAACCAGAACGTGAAGGACTCTTTGACGAAGTCATCTTTGGTCCAACAAAGGACTGGGAATGTGCTTGTGGTAAGTACAAACGCATTCGTTACAGAGGGATTGTTTGTGACCGCTGTGGGGTTGAAGTAACGCGTACGAAAGTTCGTCGTGAGCGTATGGGGCACATCGAGTTGAAGGCTCCTGTATCTCACATCTGGTATTTCAAGGGGATTCCAAGCCGTATGGGCTTGACCCTTGATATGAGTCCTCGTGCCCTCGAGGAAGTTATCTACTTTGCGGCTTATGTGGTGATTGATCCGAAGGATACACCACTTGAGCACAAGTCTATCATGACAGAGCGCGAATACCGTGAGCGCTTGCGTGAGTATGGTTATGGTTCATTCGTTGCCAAGATGGGTGCCGAAGCCATCCAAGACCTTTTGAAACAAGTAGATCTTGAAAAAGAAATTGCCGAACTCAAAGAAGAGTTGAAAACAGCTACTGGACAAAAACGTGTCAAAGCTATCCGTCGTTTGGATGTTTTGGATGCCTTTTACAAGTCTGGGAACAAACCTGAATGGATGATTCTCAACATCCTTCCAGTTATTCCACCAGACCTTCGTCCAATGTTGCAGTTGGATGGTGGCCGTTTTGCCTCATCTGACTTGAACGACCTTTACCGCCGTGTTATCAACCGTAACAACCGTTTGGCTCGTTTGCTTGAGTTGAACGCACCAGGTATCATCGTTCAAAATGAGAAGCGTATGCTTCAAGAAGCGGTTGACGCTTTGATTGACAACGGTCGTCGTGGTCGTCCAATCACAGGACCAGGTAGCCGTCCACTGAAATCATTGAGCCACATGCTTAAAGGGAAACAAGGGCGCTTCCGTCAAAACTTGCTCGGAAAACGTGTTGACTTCTCAGGACGTTCCGTTATCGCCGTTGGTCCAACTCTTAAGATGTACCAATGTGGTGTGCCACGTGAAATGGCGATTGAGCTCTTTAAACCATTTGTGATGCGTGAAATCGTTGCGCGCGACATCGTGCAGAACGTCAAAGCGGCTAAACGCTTGGTGGAACGCGGAGACGAACGTATCTGGGATATTCTTGAAGAAGTAATCAAAGAACACCCAGTACTTTTGAACCGCGCACCGACCCTTCACCGTTTGGGGATCCAAGCCTTCGAGCCAGTCTTGATTGATGGTAAGGCTCTTCGCTTGCACCCACTTGTCTGTGAAGCCTATAATGCCGACTTTGACGGGGACCAAATGGCCATCCACGTACCGCTTTCAGAAGAAGCTCAAGCAGAAGCTCGTATCTTGATGTTGGCTGCTGAGCATATCTTGAACCCGAAAGATGGTAAACCAGTTGTTACTCCATCTCAGGACATGGTTTTGGGTAACTACTACTTGACCATGGAAGAAGCTGGTCGTGAAGGGGAAGGAATGGTCTTCAAAGACCGTGACGAAGCGGTTATGGCTTACCGTAATGGTTATGTTCACCTCCACTCACGTGTTGGTATTGCAACAGACAGCCTTAACAAACCATGGACAGAAGAGCAAAAACACAAGGTCTTGCTGACAACAGTTGGTAAAATCCTCTTCAACGACATCATGCCAGAGGGTCTGCCTTACTTGCAAGAACCAACAAATGCCAACTTAACAGAAGGTGTTCCAGCTAAATACTTCTTGCCACTAGGTGGAGATATCAAGGAAGCAATCAGTAATCTTGAACTCAACCCTCCATTCAAGAAGAAAAATCTTGGAAATATCATCGCTGAAATCTTCAAACGTTTCCGTACGACAGAAACTTCTGCCCTACTTGACCGCATGAAGAACCTCGGATACCACCACTCAACTCTTGCAGGTTTGACAGTGGGTATTGCCGATATCCCAGTCGTTGAAGACAAGGCTGAAATCATCGAAGAATCACACAAACGTGTAGAACAAATCACCAAACAATTCCGTCGTGGTATGATCACAGACGACGAGCGCTACAACGCTGTTACAGCTGAATGGCGTGCAGCCCGTGAAAAATTGGAGAAACGTTTGGTTGCCAACCAAGATCCTAAGAACCCAATCGTTATGATGATGGACTCTGGAGCTCGTGGTAACATTTCAAACTTCTCACAGCTTGCCGGTATGCGTGGTCTGATGGCCGCTCCGAACGGACGTATCATGGAATTGCCAATCCTTTCAAACTTCCGCGAAGGTTTGTCAGTACTCGAAATGTTCTTCTCAACTCACGGTGCCCGTAAAGGTATGACCGATACGGCCCTTAAGACAGCCGACTCAGGTTACTTGACTCGTCGTTTGGTTGACGTTGCCCAAGATGTGATCATCCGTGAGGACGATTGTGGAACAGACCGTGGTCTCTTGATCCGCTCTATCGCAGAAGGAAAAGAGATGATCGAGTCTCTCGAAGAACGTCTCAATGGTCGTTATACTAAGAAAACTGTTAAACATCCAGAAACTGGTGCAGTGATCATCGGTCCAAATGAGTTGATTACGGAAGACAAGGCGCGTGAAATTGTCAATGCTGGTGTGGAAGAAGTGACTATCCGCTCTGTATTTACATGTAACACTCGTCATGGCGTCTGCCGTCACTGTTACGGTATCAACTTGGCGACTGGTGATGCGGTTGAAGTTGGTGAAGCAGTTGGTACAATCGCTGCCCAATCTATCGGGGAACCTGGTACACAGCTTACAATGCGTACCTTCCACACGGGTGGGGTTGCCTCAAATACCGATATCACTCAGGGTCTTCCTCGTGTCCAAGAAATCTTTGAAGCCCGCAATCCTAAAGGGGAAGCGGTCATCACAGAGGTCAAAGGACAAGTTACAGCTATCGAAGAAGACGCGTCAACTCGTACCAAGAAAGTCTTTGTTAAGGGTGAAACTGGCGAAGGTGAGTACGTGGTTCCATTTACAGCACGTATGCGTGTCGAAGTTGGAGACCAAGTCTCTCGCGGTGCAGCATTGACAGAAGGTTCTATCCAACCAAAACGTCTCCTTGCTGTTCGTGATGTCTTGTCAGTTGAAACCTACCTCCTCGGTGAAGTACAAAAAGTTTACCGTAGCCAAGGGGTAGAAATCGGTGACAAACACATCGAGGTAATGGTTCGTCAAATGATCCGTAAAGTTCGTGTCATGGATCCAGGTGACACAGATCTTCTTATGGGTACTCTCATGGACATCAACGACTTTACAGATGCCAACAAGGATGTTCTTATCGCAGGTGGAGTTCCAGCGACTGGTCGTCCAGTTCTTATGGGAATCACCAAAGCCTCACTTGAAACAAATAGTTTCTTGTCAGCGGCTTCCTTCCAGGAAACAACTCGTGTCCTTACAGATGCAGCCATCCGTGGTAAGAAAGATCATCTCCTTGGACTCAAGGAAAATGTTATCATCGGTAAGATCATCCCAGCTGGTACTGGTATGGCTCGCTACCGTAACCTTGAACCACAAGCTATCAATGAAGCAGAATATCTGACTCCAGAACAAGAAGAGGCAGAACTTGCTCCTGTAGAGGAAGTTGTGGAAATCCAAGTTGAAGAAACAGTAGAATAAAAGCAAACAAGAGAACCTTTGGGTTCTCTTTGCTTTATTTCAGAAAATTTTCCAACTTTTTCATAAAGTATGGTAGAATAGAAGAACTAAAATGCCAAGGAGGTGTCCATATGGAACAAACATTCTTTATCATTAAGCCAGATGGTGTGAAAAGAGGGCTGGTCGGCGAAATTCTGCAAAGAATGGAACAACGAGGTTTCAAACTCGAAAAATTAGAGCTACGCTCAACAGTTTCAGAAGCTTTGATTGACCAACACTATCAAGACTTGGTTGAAAAAAGTTTTTATCCTCCTATCCGTCAGTTTATGACCTCAGGACCAGTAGTGGTGGGCATTCTATCAGGTCCGAAAGTGATTGAAACTTGGCGGACCATGATGGGTGCTACTCGTCCAGAAGAAGCTCTGCCAGGAACTATCCGAGGAGATTTTGCCAAGGCTGCAGGAGACAATCAAGCCATTCAAAATGTAGTTCATGGCTCCGATTCTGAAGCTTCTGCAAAACGTGAAATTGCTCTCTGGTTTAAGGATTAGACTGGTAAAAGAACAGCTCTGTGCACAACAGAGCTGTTTTTTGGTCAGTTGAGCACAAAAAATGGACACTTGAGGCGGAAACAATCATTTCAAACTCCTCACAAGGTATAATCCCATATAGGGAGGGAAAAGAAATGGTAAAATCAATTCGCCTATTGTTGTTGATTGCAGTCATCCAGATTAGTTTTAGTAGTTGTCTATTATGGAAAGAATCCTTTTTATCTTTAAAACAGACCAATGCTTATTTTTTGATTTTGATAGTAGGAATTTCTGTTCTTTGTGCTGGGATAAATTATTTCCATACAGCAGACCAGTCTAGACATAGTATTTTACATGTTCAAAAGAAAGTGAGTCTGGTTTATTGCCTCCTTTTAGTAGTCAATCTTCTGGCAACCTGTCTGGTTCTCTCAGAAAGCATCCAGACCACTAGCAAATTGCAGCAGGAATTGGTTGACCTCTTTTTACCCTCCTTCTTTTTCTTGCTAGGAGTAGATCTATTGATTTTCTTACCTTTTGATAAAATTTTCCGCGATATAGAAAATCACCTAAATAAAAAGAAAACAGTCGTCATTTCCGTTCTAGCCACGTTGGTTTTCTTGAGGAATCCTTTAGTGATTTCCTCGATTCTCCTTTATATCAGTATTGGTTTTCTATGCGCACGTTTCCTTTTTCCCAAATGTATCCAAAGGGAAATCTCCTTTTATGGACACCTGATTCGGGATATCCTGTTTGTTTTTTCAATAGTTGTATTCTTTTAAGTGGAGGAGAATTTTTCAAAATTGTTATAGTAAGTCCATAAAGAAAATTCACACAAAAGAAAACTTTTTGGTATAATAGTAGCATGCACACAAAAAATGAAGAAGAGCTTCTAGCTCTCGGAGAAAGATTAGGTCATTTGCTTCAAAAAGACGATGTTCTGATCTTGACTGGAGAGTTGGGTGCGGGTAAAACAACCTTTACAAAGGGCCTTGCTAAGGGCTTGGATATCCGTCAAATGATTAAAAGTCCAACCTATACCATTGTCAGAGAGTACGAAGGGCGTTTGCCACTTTACCACTTGGATGTCTACCGTATCGAAGGTGATGCTGATTCTATTGACTTGGATGAGTTTCTCTTCGGTGGTGGTGTGACTGTTATTGAGTGGGGGCATCTTTTGGGTGAAGATTTACCAGATTCTTACTTGGAGTTGGAAATTTTGAAAGAAGCTGAGGGTCGTTGTCTTCATTTTACAGCTCATGGCTCTCGGGCTGAACAACTCATCAAGGAGCTTCAAGATGGAGTATGAGTTGTGTATTCGTGAGGCAGAGATTTCAGATGCTACAGCCTTAATTGCATTTTTAGATTGTGTCGGTCAAGAGACGGATTTTACCAGCTTGGATGAAAATGGTATCATGATGACAGCTTCTGAAATGGCTCTTTTTATCGAAAAACAAGCTGCATCAGAGAATCAAATTACTCTCCTCGCCTTACTGAATGATGAGATTGCAGGAGTCTTAAATATCACAGCAGACCAACATTTAAGAGTTCGACATATCGGTGATGTTTTTCTAGCAGTTCGAAAGAAATTCTGGAACCAAGGCTTGGCGACTATACTTCTAGAAGAAGGCATCGAGTGGGCTAAATCCAGTGGTGTCTTGTGCCGTTTGCAACTCAGTGTACAAAAACGAAACGAGGCTGCGATCCACCTCTATTCAAAAATGGGATTTATCACAGAAGGATTACAAGAAAGAGGAGCCTATTTAGCAGAAGGGATATTTTTAGATGTTTGTCTTATGGGCAAGCTGATAAATGAATAACGAGATGATTAAAAAATTAATTGGAATGGTGCTAGGTTTCCTAGCAGTAACAGTTTTAGGTGTAGCGGTTTATGGCTATACCATCTACCAACAGGGAACAGAAACCCTAAGTAAAAAGACTTACAAAAAAATCGGGGAAGAAACCAACGTTATCGAAGCGACGGAGCCTCTGACTATCCTCTTGATGGGGGTAGATACGGGAAATGTGGAACGTACAGACCCGTGGGCGGGAAATAGTGATTCCATGATTCTCTTGACGGTTAATCCCAAAACAAAGAAAACCACAATGATGAGTTTGGAACGGGATATTTTGACCAAGATTGAGACTGGAAACGGTCAAGTTCAGGAAGCCAAACTCAATGCGGCCTATGCTAATGGTGGTGCGGAACTTGCAATTTCTACTATTCAAAAGATGATGAATATCCACATTGACCGCTATGTGATGGTTAACATGCAGGGGCTTCAACAATTGGTGGATGCAGTTGGTGGAATTACCGTCAACAATACACTCGGTTTCCCAATTTCGATTGCTGACCAAGAGGAGTTTAATAAGATTTCCATCGGTGTTGGAGAACAAACTTTGAATGGTGAGGAAGCCTTGGTGTATTCACGGATGCGTTACCAAGACCCTGAAGGAGACTATGGTCGTCAAAAACGTCAACGTGAAGTTATTCAAAAAATCGTTGAGAAGGTTTTGAGCCTAAACAGTGTGAGCCATTATCAAGGTATCCTCAAAGCTTTGAGTGATAACATGCAGACCAATGTGGACTTGTCAGCTAAGAGCATTCCACAATTGCTCGGCTATCAAGATTCTTTCAAGAATATCGAAACGCATCAATTGCGTGGGGAAGATGCTGAGCTACAGGGAATTTCTTATCAGATTGTCACTTCAGAACATATGCTCGAGATGCAAAATCTCTTGCGTAGTTCGCTAGGTAAAGAGCCAGTGACAGAATTGGAAACCAATGCGGTACTGTACGAAACAGCCTTTGGTCGGACAGCTCCTTCAACCAGTACGAACGCTTCAAACGAAGAAGCAGAATAAGAAAAGAATCAAATCGTGGGAAATTTCCTGCGATTTTTTCAAAAAAATTCGAATAGATAAGTAGGAGGAAACATGAAAGCAGAAATTATTGCTGTCGGAACAGAAATTTTAACAGGGCAGATTGTCAATACCAATGCTCAGTTTTTATCAGAGAAACTAGCCGAAATCGGGGTAGATGTCTATTTCCAAACTGCTGTTGGAGATAATGAAGCTCGTCTTTTGTCCTTGCTGGAGATTGCGAGCCAACGTAGTAATCTTGTGATTTTGACAGGGGGCTTGGGACCAACTGAGGATGATTTGACCAAACAAACCCTGGCAAAATTTTTAGGAAAAGATCTAGTGTTTGACCCTCAAGCGCAAGAGAAACTGGATATTTTCTTTGCTCATAGACCTGACTATGCTCGGACACCGAATAATGAGCGCCAAGCCCAAATTGTAGAAGGGGCGACTCCACTGCCAAATGAGACAGGTTTAGCAGTAGGAGGGGTGTCGGAAGTGGATGGCGTGACCTACGTGGTCCTCCCGGGACCACCTAGTGAATTGAAACCTATGGTCTTAAATCAACTCTTACCTAAGTTAATGACTGGTACCAAGTTATACTCACGTGTGCTCCGTTTCTTTGGAATTGGGGAGAGTCAGTTGGTGACCATTTTGGCGGATTTGATTGACCATCAAACCGATCCGACTTTGGCGCCGTATGCCAAAACAGGAGAAGTGACCTTGCGCTTGTCTACAAAAGCAGTTAGTCAAGAAAAGGCTGATCAAGCGCTGGATATCTTAGAAAATCAAATCTTGAGTCGCCAAACTTTCGAGGGAATTTCTTTACGAGACATCTGTTACGGATATGGGGAAGAAACCAGCCTCGCAAGTGTCGTTGTAGAAGAGCTAAAGAAGAGACAGAAAAGCATTACTGCGGCAGAAAGCTTGACGGCAGGTCTCTTTCAAGCGACATTAGCAGACTTTTCGGGCGTTTCAGCAATCTTTAATGGCGGTTTTGTCACTTACAGCCTAGAAGAAAAGTCCAAGATGTTGGATATTTCCGAGCAAGAGCTAAAAGAACACGGGGTTGTTTCTGAGTTTACGGCTCGAAAAATGGCAGAGCAGGCACGGATCAAGACTCAGTCTGATTATGGAGTCAGTCTGACAGGTGTAGCTGGGCCAGATAGCCTAGAGGGTCATCCAGCTGGTACAGTTTTTATTGGACTGGCACATGCCAAAGGGACAGAGGTGATCAAGGCTAATATCGCAGGACGGAGTCGAGCAGATGTCCGACATATTGCGGTCATGCATGCCTTTAACCTAGTTCGCAAGGCTTTATTAAGTGACTAAATTTTGGTATAATGAAAGATAGGTCTAAGGACCAGTAGAATATAGGAGAACAAAATGGCGAAAAAACCAACAAAAAAATTAGATGAAATTGGGAAAAAATTTGGAGCAGACCGTGAAAAAGCATTGAACGATGCTCTTAAATTGATCGAAAAAGACTTTGGTAAAGGCTCAATCATGCGCTTGGGTGAGCGCGCGGAGCAAAAAGTTCAAGTGATGAGCTCAGGCTCATTGGCTCTGGACATTGCTCTTGGTTCAGGTGGTTATCCTAAAGGACGTATCATCGAAATCTATGGACCAGAATCATCTGGTAAGACAACGGTTGCCCTTCACGCTGTTGCGCAAGCACAGAAAGAAGGTGGTATTGCAGCCTTTATCGATGCGGAACATGCTCTTGACCCAGCCTATGCTGCAGCCCTTGGTGTGAACATTGACGAATTGCTCTTGTCACAACCAGACTCAGGAGAGCAAGGTCTTGAAATTGCTGGAAAATTGATTGACTCAGGTGCAGTTGACCTTGTCGTTATCGACTCGGTTGCGGCCCTTGTACCTCGTGCGGAAATTGATGGGGATATTGGAGATAGTCACGTTGGTTTGCAAGCTCGTATGATGAGCCAGGCCATGCGTAAACTTGGTGCTTCTATCAATAAAACCAAAACAATTGCCATCTTTATCAACCAATTGCGTGAAAAAGTTGGAGTCATGTTTGGAAATCCAGAAACAACACCTGGTGGACGTGCTTTGAAATTCTACGCTTCAGTCCGTTTGGATGTTCGTGGAAGCACACAAATCAAGGGAACTGGTGATCAAAAAGATACCAATGTCGGTAAGGAAACCAAGATCAAGGTCGTGAAAAACAAGGTAGCTCCACCATTTAAGGAAGCCTTTGTTGAAATCATGTACGGAGAAGGAATTTCTAAGACTGGTGAGCTCTTGAAGATTGCAAGTGATCTCGATATCATCCAAAAAGCGGGAGCATGGTACTCTTACAAGGGTGAAAAAATCGGACAAGGATCTGAAAATGCTAAGAAATACTTGGCGGATCACCCAGAAATCTTTGATGCCATTGACCACCAAGTCCGTGTTCAATATGGCTTGATTGAAGATGAAGAAGGGACAACTCCTACCTCTGTTGCGGAAGATCTAGCACCTAACCAAGAAGTAACACTTGACCTAGGCGACGGACTCGAAATCGAAATTGAAGATTAAAAATAAAAGCGGAGAAGTCTTTCTCTGCTTTTTATGTTTAAATATTAAGTCTCCATAAGCTTCAAAAGCGTAATAAAAGAGTATTTAATCAAAAAAATTAAATCATTCTATAAAAAGGAGACTACTATAATGGAAAAACGCCTTGTTCGAAACGTACAAGACAAAAAGATTGCTGGTGTTTGTGCTGGTATCGGTGACTACTTTAACATGGACCACACACTTGTTCGTGCACTTTGGATTATCTTCACCCTACTTGGTGGTTCTGGAATCTTAGCTTATGCTATTCTCTACTTCCTTCTTCCGGAAGGCAATGCAGAAGCTTAAGCCATAGAGAGAATAAAAGTTTATTCTGATCAGTTGAAAATAAAAAATGCATGTAATCGTAGATTACATGCATTTTTATATGTAGCTTCTATCGAAAAAGAGAGGTTCTTCACTGGATGGATAAGTCCTGTTTAATGGTCACTAAAACGACGATACTCTATATGAAAGTCAAAATAATGTTCATTCTGTAGCTTTTGGAAGATGTCGCGATAGGCTTCTTCGTCAAAATAGTCGCCACGGTAGAGAATTTCAAAACTCAAACCTTCGTACTCTAGAAAAGCATTGGCTGTTTTGAAACCATTTTGGCGGTAGAAGTCCATGCGTGCCTTTCTCTGCTCCAAGTTATCGCATTCTTCGTCCAATCGCTCGACTTCCAATAACATGGTTCGCTGGTAAAAATCAGTCAGCTTCTCGATAATTTCCTTTCCGTACCCGTGGCTTCTCAGGTGGGGCATGATGGCAAAAAAGCTGATATAGAAGGCCTTTGGGTTGGAGATGGCAAAAGCAAAGCCGACAAATTCTTCTTGGTTATAAAAAGCAAAAAAGTGGGCGTCTTCTCGGTCCTGATAGCGTAAAAACTCTGACAGAGGAACTCGTTCTTCCTCGGGGAATGCTTCCTTGTTTAGCTTCTCAACCTTATCCAGATCGGGAAATACATCGGTAATTAATTGACTGGTCAAACTCATAAATGACCTCCTTTTCTTGATTATAGCAAATTGTCTCTCTGTAAGCAATTGATTGCAAACTTAGTGACAGAGCCTTGTCGCTCCTTTAGAAAGCTGATATAATAGCTTTATGAATAAGAAACGATCCGTGGACTTGATACATGGTCCTATTCTTCCTGCGCTGTTAAGCTTTGCCTTTCCAATCTTGCTGTCTAATATCTTTCAACAGCTTTATAATACAGCTGACGTCTTGATTGTTGGACGATTTCTTGGTCAAGATTCCTTGGCAGCAGTAGGGGCGACAACTGCCATTTTTGACTTGATTATAGGCTTTACGCTTGGTGTTGGAAATGGCATGGGGATTGTCATTGCCCGCTATTATGGGGCTCGTAATTTCACTAAAATTAAAGAAGCAGTAGCAGCAACTTGGATTTTAGGTGCTCTTTTGAGCATTGTGGTCATGCTGATGGGCTTTGTCGGTCTGTATCCACTCCTGCAATATTTAGATACCCCGGCAGAAATCCTTCCTCAATCCTACCAATATATTTCTATGATTGTGACTTGTGTAGGTGTCAGCTTTGCCTATAATCTCTTTGCAGGTTTGTTGCGGTCCATTGGAGACAGTCTAGCAGCTCTTGGATTTCTGATTTTTTCTGCCTTGGTCAATGTGGTTCTGGATTTGTATTTTATTACGCAACTGCATCTGGGAGTTCAATCTGCGGGGCTTGCTACCATCATCTCGCAAGGCTTATCAGCTGTTCTCTGCTTTTATTATATCCGTAAGAGTGTTCCAGAACTGCTTCCTCAACTCAAGCATTTTAAATGGGACAAGGCCTTGTACGCGGATCTTTTAGAGCAAGGTTTGGCTATGGGTTTGATGAGTTCCATTGTGTCTATCGGTAGTGTGATTTTACAATCTTCGGTCAATACTTTTGGAGCTGTGATTATTAGTGCCCAAACAGCAGCTCGACGCATTATGGCTTTTGCTCTCCTTCCGATGACGGCTATTTCTTCTGCTATGACGACCTTTGCCTCTCAAAATCTCGGGGCCAAGCGACCAGACCGCATTGTTCAAGGTCTTCGAATTGGCAGTCGCCTGAGCATGTCCTGGGCAGGTTTTATTTGTATTTTCCTCTTTTTTGCCAGTCCTAGCTTGGTTTCCTTCTTGGCCAGTTCGACGGATGGATACTTGGTAGAAAATGGTAGCCTCTACCTGCAAATCAGTTCAGTCTTTTATCCGATTTTGAGCCTTTTGCTGATTTATCGCAATTGCTTGCAGGGATTGGGGCAGAAAGTCCTTCCTCTAGTTTCCAGCTTTATAGAACTAATCGGGAAGATCGTTTTTGTGGTCTTGATTATCCCTTGGGCAGGGTATAGGGGAGTTATTCTCTGCGAACCCCTTATCTGGGTTGCCATGACTACCCAACTGTACTTTTCACTTTTCCGCCATCCCCTGATAAAAGAAGGCAAGGCAATCTTGGCAACAAAAGGACAATCCTAGCTGGATTTGCTGAATAAAATCCATTTCCTCTAGTGAAAATCGAAAAAACTTGTGTTATAATAAGAAAGATTAAAATGTGAAAAAAGGAGATTCCTAATGGGACGTAAATGGGCCAATATCGTAGCCAAGAAAACGGCTAAAGATGGAGCTAACTCTAAAGTATATGCAAAATTTGGTGTAGAAATCTATGTAGCAGCTAAAAAAGGGGATCCAGACCCAGAATCAAACACTGCTTTGAAATTCGTTATCGACCGTGCGAAACAAGCCCAAGTGCCGAAACACGTTATCGATAAAGCGATTGATAAAGCCAAAGGAAACACAGACGAAACCTTTACAGAAGGACGTTACGAAGGTTTTGGACCAAATGGTTCTATGCTGATTGTGGATACCTTGACTTCAAACGTCAACCGTACAGCTGCGAACGTTCGTGCTGCTTTTGGTAAAAATGGCGGGAACATGGGTGCTTCAGGTTCTGTTTCTTACCTCTTTGACAACAAGGGTGTTATCGTATTTGCTGGTGATGATGCGGATGCTATCTTTGAATTGTTGCTTGAAGCAGATATTGATGTGGATGATGTAGAAGCGGAAGAAGGAACAATCACTGTTTACACAGCTCCAACAGACCTTCATAAGGCTATCGTTGCCCTTCGTGAGTCTGGCGTCGAAGAATTCCAAGTGACTGAATTGGAAATGATTCCTCAGTCAGAAGTAGAATTGTCAGGCGAAGATCTTGAAATTTTTGAAAAACTTTACAGCGTTCTTGAAGATGATGAGGACGTCCAAAAGATTTATACGAACGTCGATGGATTCTAATAAAAAAGCGAACAGCTAGCAAGTCTGTTCGCTTTTTATATTTGAGATTAGATTCTGGAACCAGAATCTCTTTGCTGCTGGCTTTCTCCTAGGCCTACAGCTATTTTATGAACTAGTAAGAGTTGACCATTGTCCTGTTTTGCAAAAGTTAAGGTAACAGTCTTGATATTGTCACCAATAGAGATATAGGTGACTTTTCTAGTATCGTATCCCCCAATAGTGGAATCAAACTCGGAGTCTGGCAGTCCGTGTTTTTTGATAATATCCTTGTAATTGGTACCACCTTTTCCTTTGTTATCAAGGTCACCTTCGATTAAAGCGTCGAACTGTTCTTGGGTCCAAGTGAAGGTATCGTCTTCTTCCTCCTCTTCAGGGAGTGAATCAATGGTATCATCTGTCAAGTCGCGTTCCATTGAGGAACTAGCCTCTCTATAAGAACGGTTAAACTCTCTGACAAACTCTTTGTAGACATTAGCATACAACATCTGGGTCGTAAGGAAGAGTATAATAGAAGCAATTGACAAGGATGTTCCGATAATGGCCATTGTTTTCCGTTTTTTGAGATTGGCAATAAGTCCGATAATACCTAAGATCAACGCGACAATAGCGATGAAAAACGATAGATAGTTAATAAACGGGATCCAAGATCCTAAAAGTGCGATGGCTCCAAAAATGGTTGCTAAAATCCCTAAAACTTTTTGTTCTTCTGGTTTCATTTGAACGTTTTCTCCCTTCATCAAGTGAATGGATTCCTATCCACGGTAGCTAGTGCTTATTATAGAGAAAATATTCTCCAATGTCAATTCAGACTAAAATAGTTCTCTAGGAAACTTTTTTCTTGACATCTCTTCTGAAAGTGATAAAATAGTTCTCATGGAAACGTAATTAGTTCTCCAGAGAACTATATTTAATCGTGAGAAAGGAGCAATCATGGACAAGCCGATGTTGATGTTTAAACGTTTTGGATACCAGGCTCATCTGATGATACAGAAAGAAGCCAAGCGATGTGGCCTTGAATTTATGGGTGGACCGCAGGGGCAGGTTCTGCGTTTTTTAGATTGCCAAGAACAGTCTGAAAATCTGGTCTTAATTAAGGATATCGAGCAGGAACTCAATATTACTAAATCTGTTGCGAGTAATCTAGTCAAGCGCATGGTACAAAATGGTTTGGTTGAACTAGAGGCCAGCCCGAGTGATAAGCGGGCAAAGTTTGTTCGCTTGACGGATAAATCGCGTTCGCAGATGCAAGAAGTTAAGGCCTTTTTTGATCGGATCAATCAGAGTCTGCTAGAGGGTGTTTCAAAGTCAGACTTGGCAATCTTTGAAAAGGTCCTCGGTCAGTTGCAAGAAAATGTTGAGAAGATAGGAGGAGAGAATGAAGAAACTCGCTAAACGTATTACAGGAAAAGAGTGGGGGATGATTGTCCTTGCGATTCTTTTCACTTGTTTCTCGGTCTATCTCGAGTTAGAGGTGCCGACTTATATTTCGCAAATTACAGAATTACTGGGAACGTCTGGAACGCAGTTGGGTGAACTCTGGTCACCAGCTGCGAAGATGATTGGTTTGTCTTTATTGGCTTTCTTTTCATCTGTTATGGTTGGTTTCTTTGCCGCTCGCGTTGCAGCATCCTATACAACCCATCTACGTAGAGACGTATTTCATCGTGTTTTAGATTTTTCGCAGACAGAGATCAAGCGCTTTTCAATCCCAAGTCTCTTGACTCGGACGACCAATGATATTACCCAGGTACAGATGCTCTTTACCATGGGCTTGCAAGTGGTTACTCGTGGGCCAATTATGGCTATTTGGGCCATTGGGAAAATTCTTGGAAAATCGGAATACTGGCTCTGGGCAGTAGTAATCGCTGTTATCGTCAATGTTTTGATGACAACTGTTCTCCTGACTCTGGCCTTTCCAAAACAATCGGTCATCCAAAAATTGACAGATAAACTCAATAGCATCACTCGTGAAAGTTTGACTGGGATTCGAGTTGTTCGCGCATACAATGCCGAGGATTACCAAGATAAGAAATTTGAAGCAGCTAACGATGAGGTAACACGTCTCAATCTCTTTGTCAATCGATTGATGGCCATTATGAATCCCATTATGATGGCGATTTCTAGTGGCTTGAGTCTAGCCATTTACTGGATTGGTGCCTATATCATCAACGATGCAAGTTTGACAGACCGTCTACCACTCTTTAGTGATATGGTGGTCTTCATGTCTTATGCTATGCAGGTCGTGATGGGCTTCTTGCTCATGAGTGCTCTCTTTTTCGTCCTTCCTCGTACCTTGGTTTCGGCAGGACGTATCAATCAAGTATTGGATCTGCATTCTTCTATTGAAAATCCTAGTCATGCACAGACAGCGGATCCTTCAGTTCAAGGACAAGTGGAATTCCGTGATGTGACTTTCCGCTACTCTAAAAACTCAGAAGCAGTCGTGGAACATGTCACTTTCAAAGCAGAAGCGGGTCAAACCGTGGCCTTCATCGGATCGACTGGATCAGGTAAGTCTACGCTTGTCAACCTCTTGCCACGTTTTTACGACGTTTCAGATGGACAAATCCTAGTGGACGGAGTTAATGTGCAAGATTACGATTTGGAAGATTTGCGCAATAAGGTCGGCTATATCCCTCAAAAAGCAGTCCTCTTCTCAGGAGATGTCAAGGGGAACTTGGACTTTGGTAAGAGCAAAGAAACTCCTCTAAGCGAGGCTGCTATGTGGCAAGCTCTTGAATTGGCCCAGTCTAAAAACTTTATCGAGAATAAGGAAGCAGGTCTTGCATCAGAAGTAGCCCAAGGTGGAACCAACTTCTCAGGAGGACAAAGACAGCGTCTGGCCATTGCGCGTGCCTTGGCTCGTAAACCAGAGATTCTCATCTTTGATGACTCTTTCTCAGCCTTGGACTACAAGACAGATCGTATCCTACGCCAAGAACTAGCAGAGAAAACAAAATCCATGACCAAGCTCATCGTAGCGCAGCGGATTTCTACCATTATGGATGCTGACCTGATCGTAGTATTGGATCAAGGAAAAGTCGTGGGACAAGGCACCCACAAGGAACTTCTTGCAACCAACGGAGTCTATCAAGAAATTGCCTACTCACAACTATCGAAGGAGGAATTGGAACATGGAAAATAAAAAAGTTTCAGTCTGGAAACAGTGCAAACCTTATATGGCAGGCCTCCAACTCCCTCTCCTAATAGCAGTTGTGGCTGCAGTCATTTCAAGTATCATTACCGTTTATGGTCCAACTAAGATTAAGGAAATTACAAATTTGATTTCAGATGGTTTGGCTGCAGAAATCGACTTGGTAGCTGTGTCAAACATTGCTGGATTTTTGGTTGTTCTGTATGTATTTGGAACTATCCTTAATTATACACAGGCCTATATCTTTTCAACGAGCATTCAGCATTTTTCAAAACGCTTGCGGACAGCAATCGCTGAAAAAATCAATCGTTTGCCACTTGGCTATTTTGACCGTCATTCACAAGGAGATACCCTTTCGCGCGTGACCAATGATGTGGATACAGCAGCGCAATCTCTCAACCAAAGTCTAGGGACAGTTCTTTCAGCTAGTTTCTTGTTGATTGCTGTCTTGGTGACCATGTTTGGGATGAACTGGATTTTGGCATTGGTAACCGTTGTATCAACCCTTGTTGGTTTTGCGGCGGTTTCCGTAATCATGGCCAAGTCACAGGGTTATTTTAAAGCTCAACAAAATAATCTAGCGGCCGTCAATGGTTACGTAGAAGAAATGTACTCAGGTCATAATGTTGTGACCAGCTACAACGCAGTGGACACCTCCAAAGCGAGATTTGCAGGTTTAAACCAAGACTTGCATGATAGTATCTGGAAATCTCAGTTTATCTCTGGTATCATGATGCCAGCCATGTTCTTTGTTGGGAACTTTAGTTATGTCTTAGTCATCATCGTTGGTGCCGCGCTGGCGTTAGAAGGGCATATCACTATAGGGATTATCGTAGCCTTTATGGTTTACGTACGGACCTTCTCCCAACCTCTGTCACAGATTGCCCAAGGGATTACGAGCTTACAACAAGCGAGTGCAGCCATGACTCGTGTATTAGAATTTCTAGCTGAAGCTGAGATGCAGGATGAATCTCATAAGGAAAGACAATTGGCCCATATGAAAGGGGAAGTAGTCTTTGATCATGTGTCCTTTGGCTATACACCAGAGCGCACCATTATCCATGACTTTTCTGCGACAGCTCATGCAGGTCAGAAGGTCGCAATCGTTGGACCGACTGGGGCTGGGAAGACAACTATTGTCAATCTTTTGATGAAGTTCTATGAGATAGATAAGGGAAGTATCCGCATCGATGGCGTGGATACTAAGGACATGAAACGCTCAGAAGTACATGATGCCTTTTCAATGGTCTTGCAGGACACTTGGCTCTTTGAAGGAACGATTCGAGAGAACCTGATCTATAATCAGACAGACATCAGTGATGAACGAATGATGGAAGCCAGCAAGGCTGTGGGAATCCACCACTTTATCATGACCTTGCCAGATGGCTACGATACTATTTTGGATGACACTGTGACCTTGTCTGTTGGACAGAAACAGCTCTTGACCATCGCTCGTGCCTTGCTCAAGGACTCGCCACTCTTGATTTTGGATGAGGCGACATCCTCAGTCGATACACGGACAGAGGAATTGATCCAAAAAGCCATGGACCGTTTGATGGAAGGGAGAACTTCCTTTGTTATTGCCCACCGCTTGTCAACCATTCGAAATGCAGACTTGATCTTGGTCATGAAAGATGGCAATATCATCGAACAAGGCAATCATAATGAACTGATGGCCCAAGCTGGCTTCTACGCTGATTTGTATAATAGTCAGTTTACAGAAGATGACGCAGAAGAATAAACCAAAAGAAGGCTTGACGGCCTTCTTTTTCTGCACTATACTAGAAGACAAACGTCTCACCTGTAGACGAAAACAAGGTAATGAATGAGAAATTTAATGAAAAATTATCAAGAATGGTATAGCAACCTTAGCTCCAAACTAACTAGCCATCCCACCCTTTTATTTCTGTTACGCAGTTTTAATCGCTTGATGACAGCCGCCATGCCCTTGATCTATCTGATTTTGCTAGTCACCACTTACCTGCAACTAGGACTTGGTCAGCAAGTTGGGGTTTATGTGCTTATTCCTGCATCAGGTTTTGTGATTTTGTCTCTTTTTCGTAAGAAAATCAATCACCCGCGACCTTATGAAACTTGGGATATCTGTCCCCTTCTTGATAAGGATAGTTCGGGACGGTCGATGCCCAGTCGCCATGTCTTTTCAGCAACTATCATCTCCATGGCTTGCTTACATGCTAGTCTACCTGTTGGCTTAGCGTGCTTGCTCTTTTCAGCTTTGCTGGGGTTGGTGAGGGTTTTAGGGGGTGTTCATTATCCCAAGGATGTCTTGGTTGGCTATGCTTGTGGTCTGGTGTGGGGATTCCTTTTCTTCCTATTCTGATATGTAAGTCAAGCTAGTCTTACAACCACTTACTGCTTCAAACTGACCACTTGCTTTTTTGCCCTTGTATTCCTAACTTAGCTTTGATATAGTAGAGTCAGAAAGGAGATGTGATGAAGTTACGAATTGAGATTGATGGCAATTTAGAGGAGACTGAAATTGTCATCAAGACCCCCACTTTGACAGATGAAATTGCAGATTTGCAACGGCTCTTGCAAGAGTCAAAGGCTCCGAGGTTGACTTTTTACAAGGGGACAGGTGAATATTATTTAGACCTGTCAGAAATTCTCTTCTTTGAAACAGAAGGGAGCAAGATTTATGCTCATAACCAGAAGGAAGCCTATGAAGTTCGTCTCAAACTTTATGAGTTGGAGTCCATCCTGCCTCGCTATTTTAGTCGAGTTTCCAAGTCAACAATCGCAAATATCCGTCAGATTTACTCAGTGGACAAGTCCTTTTCAGGAACGGGCACCATTTCCTTTTATCAGACGCACAAGGAGGTTCATGTCTCACGGCATTACCAATCCCTCCTAAAAGAAAATCTAAGAAACATGAGGTAACAGACATGAAAAAGAAAGCATTTGGTATTGTTTTATTGGTTTTAGCAGCTTGGATCTTGCTGCAGGGGAATTTTGGCATTCCTTCTTTGGATGGTAAGATATGGCCTTTGATTGGTATCGCCTTTTTTGCTTACCAATCAGTTGAAGCTTTGCTTCGTCGTCATCTAACATCAGCAGTTTTTACCGCTCTAGTAGCCTTAATGATTGCGAATCATTTTTATAACATTTTTCCTATTCCAAACCAGTCTTTGTTTTGGGCTAGTATCTTAGCAGTGCTAGGTGTTGGTTATCTGACGCATTCAAGTAAGTTCTGGAATGAAAAAAAATGGTGGTACAATGGGAAAAAAACAGTCGTCACGGATAAGGAAGTCGCTTTTGGTAGCGGGACCTTCTATAAGCAAGATCAAGATCTCGTAGATGACCAAGTGGAAGTCGCTTTTGGGGATGCTAAAATCTACTATGATAATGCAGAGATGCTAGGTGATTTTGCAACTTTAAATATTGAAGTGGCCTTCGGGAATGCAACTGTCTATGTTCCACAACACTGGCGTGTCGATTTGAAAGTAGAAACCTCCTTTGGTGCAGCTAAGGCAGATGCTCCTCTAGCACCAACCAGCAAAACCTTGATTATCCGCGGGGAAGTCGCTTTTGGTAAACTTGGAGTTGTTTACGTTAAATAAAAAATCATCGAATTTCCTTGCTAAAATAGAGAAAGTGTGCTAACATAGTGCTGCATGTGGTGCTAGCACATCCGCTATATTAGATCTAATAGGAGGAAAACACAATGGCTAAAGTATGTTACTTTACAGGTCGTAAGACTGTATCAGGAAACAACCGTTCACACGCGATGAACCAAACAAAACGTGCCGTAAAACCAAACCTTCAAAAAGTTACTGTTCTTATCGATGGTAAACCTAAAAAAGTTTGGGCTTCAGCTCGTGCCTTGAAATCAGGTAAAGTTGAACGCGTTTAACAAAAAGGGAAGTCACAAATTGGAACAGCATCTACATCAATAGGTCAGGCAGTGCATGATATTACGAAATCACCTGTTCAAACTAGCACAGGTGATTCTATTGTTAGCACTCAAAATGGGCATCTTATCCTTTCAGATGGTTCTGTAGTTGCTCCTGAAGCACTTGGAGCTGTTACAAATGAAGACAAGATAATCAGTGTTTCAACTGCGGATGGTAAAATGGTAACTTTGCCAAACACAGGAACAGAACAAAGTTTCCCAGCTGTAATTGGTGGCATGTTGTTGACAGCAGTAGGTTACTTTTACAAGAAAAAACTATTTTAATTAAGAAAAGGAGAGATATATGACAGAAAAAACACAAGGACACGGATATTTCCGTAAGAAAAAATGGGCTAAAGGCCTGGTATCAGGAATTGCAGTTGCAGGTATTGTAGCCTTCTCTGCAGGTTCTGTATTGGCGGATGAAGCAGTTCAGCCTGAAATTGAAAACGACAATAACATGTACGCTACACAAGCTGGTAAAACAACAGGAAGCCAGTCCGTAGCGATTGATAATAGTGCAGTCACAAAGGCTGCTGACAAGGCTAAACAAGCTGGAGTAGTTGTATCTGAGACATCAAGCATTGATAAGGGTACAAATACTACCTCATCAAGTCTTGAACAGTCTAAGGCTGAGATTAAACAAGACCAGACTAAGCAAATAAAGGCACTTGAAGAAACGACTGAAAAACAAGTTCAAAACAATGAAGCCTTTAAGGAAGCGCAGGAAGCCATTCAAGCTAATAATAGCTTTGTGGCCACTGAAAAAGGCAAGCACGAACAATCAACAACTGTTACAGTGACGAATGATGGTTCGACTGCCACAGATGGGACAGCGACTCAAAACAACAAAGCTACTCAAACAGCTAAGAAAGTCTTAGCAGGAAATCAGCAAGCTGTCTCAACCTACCTGGAAGAAAAAGGGAAGTACGAAGCTACTGTCAAACAAGCTACTGAATTAAATCAAGCAGTAGAAGCTGCTGCAATAGATTTGGAGAAAAAGGATGTAACGGTTAAGGTTGTGACACGTACCGTTTCTTCAATCGCAGAAGTAGAAGAATTGAAGAAACAAAATGACAAAGCTATTGCAACTGCAAAAAGCAAAGTGGAGCTTAACAAAGCCATCATGGCTGCCTATGCAGAGAAGAAGAATGCTAGTGATCAAGTTAATCAAGATGCTGATCGTAAATCAACAGATTTGAAAAACTCTGGTGTACTTTTAACCTCTAAAACACAGGAAGTTTCTTCAGCTGATGAAGCGAAGCAAATTGGGGAACAAAACCAAGCAGCTTATGACAAAGCTAAGCAGACCCAAGCGGAATGGCAGAAGAAGTACGATGAGCTTCGAGCTAAGACAAGCACGGAAGGCTACATAAAAGAAGTAGTCTTGCAAGCCATTAGTGTTGCGACAGCAAATCCTGAAGCAACAGTGGAGTCCTCTGCTCCAGGAGCGCAGGTAACTACTAAAGGTTACATTCTCTCATCAAAAGGAACCTCAGGCTATGCTCGTATTCTTGACTCGACTAAAGTCTTGAAATACGAGGATGTTGGCACTGGATGGAAAACAGAAGTTGACTACACTAATCTGAAAGGTTTGACTGTTTCAACTGCAGATGGTAAAAAGCATGATATTTCTCGTATCCATCGAAAATTCGAGATTCTTAATCAAGGGAAGACAGGATTGAATGATGTCTATGTCTTGAATGACCCAACAGAAGGATTCGTAGTAGCTCGTAACGATGGAACCGGTGTACCAGCAGACTACATGAATTTCTTGGTTACGGATACCTACTACTACAACGTGGATGGGAAAGAAGTAGCTTTCAAAGCAAGTGAAAAGACTCCTGCAACCCTGACCTATTCTTCACTCAATCACAATCGTATTGGTTGGGAAGGTGCGAAAGCCATTAACGGAACTCATGTTGAAATTAACGGCTCAACTGTAAGCTATAACAAGAATAATGGTTATGTTCGCGCTGAAGGCTACAACGACCAACAAGATGTGGGGCATCTTTGGGATAAATCTGACTCACCTTACCAATACAAGGGAGCTGCACTTGGTGTCTTTAAGGAAGGGACAGCCTTCACATCCGAATTTATCCAATGGGATGGACCAGATAATTCAGGTGGCCAAACTTTCTGGTTTGCTTTGAATACGAAGGCTTTAGCGCCGGTTGTTGGAGTTCCAGCTACTGCAACCATTACTAAAACAACCGTGAAGCCAGTTAAGACTGAACCTGTATCAGCTGAATTGGTCAATGCGAAAAATCCAGCCAAACCAACCTTGGCGCTTAAAACTCTATCTGAAACTAAAAATCAGAAGTTATCCGCAAGCTATCACGGTTACAAATTGCAGTATAAACCTACTGTCCGCAAGTCTGTATCTGACACAGATAAAACGAATACAGATGGCCAAACAGTTGCTAAAAACGATACGCAGCTCTACACATTGAATCATGACAATATCTATGCGAACCTTAAAAAAGGTGACAAGATTACTATCATTGATCCACTCGAAGCTGGAGCAGTTCCTGATGTAGCTGTGACGAAAGCAACTGCAGAGAAAGCGGGATGGAGCGTTGCCTATGATGCAGGAAAGAATACTTATACCTTTACTGCAACCTACGAAGGGAAGCGCTTAGAAGCTCCTGTGATTACCTGGAAACCAATCTATGACAAGGGCTTCTATGACAACACTTATAAAGTGTTAGTGAATAACTATGAAGTTTTCTCAAATACTGTTACGAACTACACTCCAAGACCTCCAAAACCAGTCAAATCTGTGTTAGATCATTCTGGAAAGGATATCAATGGTGCTAAAACATTTGATCGTAACGTGACCTTCCGCTTGATGACAGACTACAGTTCTTATGCCAAAACTCTTGCTTCAGCGAGCGCACTTGGTAAGGAGTTTGCAATCTTAGATGATGTTCAAGACAAAGCCTTCACAGTTGACCACAGCAAGATCAAGATGACTGCTGCTGGTAAAGACGTGAAAAACCTATTTGACATGTATCATGTACTTTCAGATGCAGGACGTACTGATGCAATCAATAAAATTTTGAAGGAATTGAACTTGCAACCTAAAGGTGAGTTCTATCTCTGGGTAGCCAAGGATTCTAAGAGTTTCTATCAGAACTACGTGAAACCAAATAAGAATGTTACTGTTGATCTTCCAGCCAAACTCTTGGTTAAAGCAGGGGACAAAGTCGAGAATGACTTTAAACAGATTGACTTTGGGAATGGCTATCAATCAAACCTTGTGACTGTCTCAGTTCCTGATGTGAAGCCAGAGAAACATGCCCTGGATCAAAAGAATAATAAGAAAGTCTTGGACGGTCAAGAGGTACAGATTGGCCAATACATCCGCTATCTACTTGATGGCGTAACTGTTCCAGCTAAACATGATAGCCTCTTCCAATATGACGGTAGTGACCAGTTAGATGTGGTTCATGATCGATATACAGGTAAGTGGCAAGGCATTTTCAAGGGTACAGAGTACACAGCTGAGAAAGACCTTATCTTGCCTTATGATGTCATCCTGAAGGATGGTAAAGTAGTCAAAGCTGGTGACAAGATTGTCAAAGGTACAGCTTATGCCTTCTTATTTGAAGTGAACCAGGATACAAATCCTGACTTCCTCAAGAAGATTGTGGCCGTCAAATGGGACGAAAAAGCAGGCAAATGGTCGTATGTTATCAATCAAGACTTCCTAAACTCTCTAGGCGTTAAAGGAACCTTTGATGCAGACTTCTACATCGAGGTAGAACGTATCTCGGCTGGGAAGGTTGAAAATACCTTTATCAATACAGTCAATTTACAAGAGATGACAGCGAAAGTGACAACAACAACGCCAGAACCTCCAAAACCAGAGCCTAAAGAACCAGGCAAGCCACAACCGCAGCCATCACTTCCAAATACAGGAACAGCAGCAAGCATGCTTCCAGTTGTGGGAATGATTTTGGGATTGTTGGGTCTTGCAGGTTTTCGTAAGCATAAAAAATAGAACATCTAGTAATTCCCCCTCATCCATGGTATAATGAAGCCATAAAAAGAGGGGGAAGAGAGATGATAAAGGACACGAAAATGGATGCATATGTGACTAGAAGTGGTTATAGATACTACACTCCAACTCAAAAAAATCAGAAGTTACCAGGTCTGAAGAAGAGAAGAAGTGGAAACAAGGCCTACGTTGGCTAGGAAAAGCTGTCTGGTCAGGAATGGAAACCCTACCGAGTGTGATTGCGAAAGCTGCCGTTTTGATGGTTACGACTCCACTCATGTTTCTCCTCTTTATCTTTAATCTGATTAAGGGCTTGATTGCGACAGACATTTTTTTACAGATTTTACAGCGGAAACGGCGCTTTCTCAATCGAATGAGAGTCTTGTAACCCGCACACTCTAAATAGGGAATTTTTGATTCTTTCCGGAAGTCATATTTAGTCATTTGTCCTTGGAAGTGAGGGTATTTAGGAGCAGGATAATCCAGCTTAGCGATGATTTCTTTATGAGTTCCAGCATCTAGAACATCCAAAATAGTAATGTTCTAGTCTTTGATCCCCAGTGTGTTTGTGATAAAATTGAATGGTTCCATATAAGTCTTTTTAATGATGGTTTGGTCGCTTTTCATTATAGATCTTATGGGACTTTTTTCTACAACAAATAGGCTCCATCATTCCTACAGTGGTTTTACCCACTACAGAAATTACAGAGCCGAAACTTTTTCCAGTTTTTTGTCTGAAAAATCTCGCTTTCTTATGGAGTTATAAGGATATTTGACTAGTCCCAAAAATTTAGACACTAAAAAGTCTTCGAATTTCCTTGCCAAAATAGAGAAAGTGTGATAACATAGTACGGTATGTGGTGCTAGCACATCCGCTATATTAGATCTAATAGGAGGAAAACACAATGGCTAAAGTATGTTACTTTACAGGTCGTAAGACTGTATCAGGAAACAACCGTTCACACGCGATGAACCAAACAAAACGTGCCGTAAAACCAAACCTTCAAAAAGTTACTGTTCTTATCGATGGTAAACCTAAAAAAGTTTGGGCTTCAGCTCGTGCTTTGAAATCAGGTAAAGTTGAACGCGTTTAATAAAAATGAAAAGACCTAACTGGTCTTTTTCTTTTGCTCTAAGGATAAAACCATTTGAAAAATAGAGTAAATATCCGCAGATACAGCATTCTGCTTTTACACTTGGGCTGAAATATGATAAAATAGAGTATCAACTAGTTGAGGTAAAAAAAATGACTGTAAAAATTAATACAAAAGATGGTCAAATCGAACTGACAGATGAAGTGATTGCAACCGTAGTAGGTGGTGCCGCAACTGAGATTTTTGGAGTGGTCGGTATGGCTAGTAAAAATGCCCTCAAAGACAATTTCCAAGCCCTTCTTGGTAAGGAAAATTATTCTAAGGGTGTTGTTATAAAAGCAGCCGAAGATGGTAGCATTGCAGTTGATGTTTATACTGTATTGAGCTACGGAGTAAAGATAAGCGAAGTGTCAAAAAACATTCAAGAGCGTGTTCGTTTTAGTTTAGAAAATCAACTAGGAATTACTGCTCAGACTGTGAATGTCTACATTCAAAATATCAAAGTTGTAGGAGAATAATCGTGTCAAAAATTACTACCAGTTTATTCCAAGAGATGGTGCAAGCTGCATCAACTCGTTTGAATAAGCAAGCAGAATATGTCAATTCATTGAACGTCTTTCCAGTTCCAGATGGAGATACTGGGACAAACATGGGAATGACCATTGAAAATGGTGCCAAAGAAGTAGCAGATAAGCCTGCTTCTACAGTTGGAGAAGTAGCGAGCATTCTTGCTAAAGGTCTTTTGATGGGTGCGCGTGGGAACTCAGGGGTTATCACTTCTCAGCTCTTCCGTGGCTTCTCTCAGGCTATCAAGGAAAAAGATGAATTAACAGGTCAAGACTTGGCTCTTGCCTTCCAATCCGGTGTCGAAGTAGCTTATAAAGCGGTTATGAAACCAGTTGAAGGGACCATTTTGACTGTTTCTCGTGGAGCGGCTATTGGTGCCAAGAAAAAAGCGGAGCAAACAGATGATGCTGTTGAGGTCATGCGTGCAGCCTTGGAAGGCGCAAAAGCAGCTTTGGCTAAGACACCAGAAATGCTTCCAGTCCTTAAGGAAGTTGGTGTGGTAGACTCAGGTGGTCAAGGTTTGGTCTTCATCTACGAAGGATTCCTTTCAGCTCTTACTGGTGAATACAGTGCTTCTGAAGACTTTGTAGCTACTCCTGCCAACATGAGTGAAATGATTAATGCAGAGCACCACAAGTCTGTAGCAGGTCATGTGGCAACTGAGGATATTACCTTCGGTTACTGTACGGAGATCATGGTAGCCCTCAAACAAGGTCCAACTTATTCTAAGGACTTTGACTACGATGAATTCCGTAACTACTTGAATGACTTAGGCGACTCACTGCTTGTTGTCAACGATGATGAGATTGTCAAAGTTCACGTCCATACAGAAGATCCAGGTCTTGTCATGCAAGAAGGTCTCAAATATGGTAGCTTGATCAAGGTAAAAGTGGACAACATGCGTAACCAACACGAAGCGCAAGTTGAAAAAGAAGCAACTCAAGGCAACAAGCCTGCTGAAACAAAAGAGTATGCCCTTATCGCAGTAGTAGCTGGTCAAGGTTTAGCAGATATCTTCCGTGCCCAAGGTGTGGATTATGTTATCGAAGGTGGTCAGACAATGAACCCTTCAACAGAAGACTTTATCAAGGCTGTTGAACAGGTCAATGCTCGCAACATTATCTTCTTGCCAAACAACAAAAATATCTTTATGGCAGCTCAGTCTGCGGCTGAAGTGCTTGAACAACCTGCTGTTGTGGTAGAAGCACGTACAATTCCTCAAGGGTTGACCAGCCTTCTTGCCTTTGATCCAAGCAAATCAATCGAAGAAAACAAAGAGCGCATGACTGCGGCCCTTGGTGATGTCATCAGCGGTAGTGTAACAACAGCCGTTCGTGATACAACTATCGATGGATTAGCAATTCATGAAAATGATAATCTGGGTATGGTCGATGGGAAAATCCTCGTGTCAAATCCTGACATGCACCAAACCTTGACAGAAACTTTGAAACATATGTTGGACGAAGATAGTGAAATCGTAACCTTCTATGTCGGTGAAGACGGAAGCGAAGAACTTGCCAATGAAATTGCCCAAGAAATCGCAGAAGAATTTGAAGATGTTGAAGTAGAGATTCACCAAGGTCAACAACCCGTATATCCATATCTTTTCAGTGTGGAATAATGGTAAAAATTGAATGAAAACAACAGAAGGAGGCTGGTTTTTCAGCTTCCTTTTTCTATGCAAACGGAGTTATAAAGAAATTTATGTAGAAATGAACATTCTATTGGAAATTCGATTTACTATAAGTTATAATGATAAAGCTATTATATTAGATTAAGTATGAATATAAAGGAGAAATGATGAAGAAAAAAATTTTTAATCAATCTTTTTCCCGCTTTTCAATTAGAAAGTTAAGTGTTGGGACCTGTTCGGTATTGCTAGGAACCTTTATGGTCATGGCTACTTCTCCAGTGCAAGCGGATGAAGCTCAAGTCAACAATAAGGAACAACAAACGCAGGCGGAAATTCAACAGAAGGAAAAAAGTGCTGAGAATGGGCAGGAAGTCATTTCTGAGCCTCAAAAAGTGGTAACACAGAACGAAGCGGTTAAGGAGCTGGAGGATAAAGCTGAACCGTCCAAAACAGAAGTATCTGCACCAGTCTCTCAGAGCCAACCAGTTTCTCAAGTTGACAATACGAAGGAAGCGAGTCAGCCTTCTTTAGATGAGGAGAAAAAGCAATCTCTAGAATCAACTCAAACTGAGCAGAAAAGCAAGGAAGAAAGTGGCTCTAGCGGGAAAACTTCTTCTAGGCGCAAGAGATCGCTAGATGAAGTCAATGCAGAATTTAAAACTCATTCGCCAATCAAGGATATCCATGCGGTAGATAGTGTTCGTGAGTCCATGACTTTTAGTATTACTGGACACGAAGCAGACTATTCTGGTGGGTATATCAAAATTCATTTCCAAAATGGGAAGGCTATTAAATTGACCCCTTCTCCAGTCGGTGGTGTAAAGTTCAGCCAAGAAAAAATAAATGGAGACCTTGATTTAAAGATAGAACCTGCAAATCTGAGAGGTGGAGCAAACTATAACTTCGTCTATACTTTTCAGATAGATCCTCTGACGCATAACTGGGGAGGTGCTGTCCAAGCAATTGGGCCGGACCATAAAGTGACCGCAACTGCTAAGCTCTATGACAAAAATGACAATGTCCTCAAAGAACTTGGAAGCATTGAACACACGTGGAAAGTCTTAGAAAACGGTGTAGGGGGTCTGACTCCAATGTCTGGCAATCAGGTCATTGGCTACGATCGAAATAACGATGGTATTGTCGACGATGATTCATCGGTCGTGTCCTACTATCTATTTAACGGTGCGAAAGATCCTAAGAATAATACGGCAAGAAATGATTACTTCAACTATGGAAATGGTGTCTTTGATGGTCGTATGATCAATGGTATGGGGATTAGTGATGTCGGGGGGAATATCATTGATCCTGTCACATCTTATACCTATAATATAGAGTTAAAAGAAGGTTATGAATTGACAGATGAAGCTAAAGCTCTAGGATGGACTGCCGATGCGACGGGTTACCATCTGACGATTAACAGAGCTAACAATCCGCTTCAAGATATTAATAACAATAAAAATAAGCTCATTCCAATTTCTTTCAAGTTAAAGAATGCCAAAGTAGCAGATATCAATAGAAAAGCGCAAAACCTAACCGTGACGGGTATCTATACGAAAGCAGATGGGACTAGCTATCAAAATACGGCCGTTCTTCCCTATACTCTCTTTGTTCAAAAAACAGATCAGCCAGAGTCTTCTCTCTTTGAATTTAGACACTATAATCAGTCTGACTCGGAGATGATTCGTTCTTATGGTGAAACAGAATACCGTTCTTATGTTCGACTTTCATCAGTTGCTGAGGTTGAAAAAGATTATCCTATCAATGACTACACGGTCACCCATAAAATACAGGATTCACGAGAGTCTTATCGAGAAGTCAATGCGATTGAGGATCGTTATTGGAATGAATTTTTCTCTTCACCGGATGCATCTGTAGAAGTATACAATAAAGCTACAGGTGAGTTATTAGGCACTTTTAACAGTAGCACTCGTAGTCTACGACTGACGGAAGAGCAAGATGTGAAGGAACTGGAGTACAAGTTTAAAAACATCAAGATGAGGAAGTCCTCAACAAATGATACATCAATGTTTGTTTTCCAAACCAAAACACGTTTTAATAATTGGGAAAGTCTCTATAAAGACTCGACGATTAGTAAGTTGGATTCTAGAACGGATTCCACTTTTAAGAATACTCGTAACACTGTTTCCTTATCTCAAACGGCCTCAGCCGAATTAACACGCGTTAGCCAGCAAATTTCGATGATTGGACGCCGTCGGACAGATGTCTTCAATCGACACACAGATGCTTCTGGTTTTAAGGAAGATTTTATCACAAGGACTGCGGGTAAAGAAACTCCTACTCAGAACTTCGCAAACTTGACGGGAGTTTACCATCTGGCTTATTTGGCTGATCCACAATTAAACTTTAGTGGAAATCCTAATTTTAAGGTCTATTATAATTACAAAGATACTGGGAAAACTCTCTACTATGCCCAAGTAAAGGGGACTCCAGACTCCCCTATGCCTGCAACACTTTTGAAGTTAGAAAACAAGACGATTCCAAATGGGACCTACACCTATAAAGCGATTGCTTTTTGGGACGAGGAACTTCCTGACGTTCAAGCTCAGAATGGTTACGACTTAGGGGAGCTCGACGGCATTACAGTTACCTCGAAAAATTCGGTTTCTTATGACTTCGATGTGATCGTACAGGCTTCTGAAGCGAGTGGTGTCTACTCTGAAGTGAAGAGAGCTACAGATCAACACTTTGCCTATAATACCCAAGAGCACTATCCTGGTGATGAGATTGATTTCAGAGTGACCTATAAAAACGCAGCGAAACAGGCGGTTTCAGATGTCTATGTTTTATCATCCCTGCCGATGAAAGGCGATAAACAGCTAGAATCCAGAAATCGTGGTTCTGAATTTACAGTGAGTTTGACAAAAGCTTTAACACCACCTTCAGGCTGGGAGGTTCAATATAGTCGTATCGCGGGTACTGCTGCAGAAATTAATGCTTCACAATGGCTCACAGCAGATCAAGTGTCGGATTGGTCAGAGATTCGTGCAGTTCGTTGGCATTCGACTGCTCCGGTTGCTGCTGGAAGTAGGGTTCAATTTCCTATCGATGGAGCAGTTATCGGGCAAGATACTGCCCCAGGTGCTACGGCTTATCTTTCTTCGGCTCTGGCAAATGGCAGTTCCAAGTACACTGAGTCCAATAATGTTTCAATCCAAATGTCTACCAAACTGTCATCTGCAAGTTTTACCTTTGTGGATGTAAATGATCCGTCTAAGGAAGTGCAACTAGGCCAGGTAGACACAGTTGTAGGAAAATCTAATGGACCAATTTCTTATGATCCTGCTCGTCGAATTAAGAAATTGGAAGATGCAGGATATGAACTGATCAGTAACGATTTTATAGATCATACCTTTGGTGACTCGGCTAGTCCAAAACAATTCAAGTTTCAGTTTAGACACAAGATTACAGAACTAACCGAAACTGTTCGTGGAACTCGTGAAATTAATTATGAGTATTACAGAAAAGCAAAAAATCCTGATTTATCGCTTCTTCCTCCCAGACATGTAGAATCCCATTCGTTTACTCGAACGAAGAGAATCGATCAGGTTTTGGCAAAAATCCACCCAAATGATGCGACAGCAGGTGTGACTTACTCAGCCTGGTCTGTAGACCAAACTTGGTCTCAAGTGATTTCGCCTGAAATTCCTGGCTATTACCCAGGTGAAGATATTGACGCAAATACATTGTCGGGAGATGAGGCTCTTGATCAATATTGGATTAGTGCGATAAATCCGAGCGATGAAGAGTTGGAAAAAGAATTCTCTTGGGATAGGTTGGTGTATTATGTTCCGCTTCCAGTTGTACCTTCAGCAAGTGTAGCGAAATCTAAAGGCTTTCAAGGGCAGAAGCAGGCAGCAACGATTCAATTTGATGAGGATAGAGCAAGCGAGAGTGCGGTTCACTTTACAAAAGGGACAACAACCATTAATGGAGCAAAGAAATCCGTCGAACTAGTCCAAAGTAGTGTCTTTCTTTATGATGAGAATGGACAAAAGGTAACTTCGCTAACCATTGCCAACCAAGGGACGTACGATTTAGATCTTGTAAATAAAACAATTGTCTTTACTCCACTGAAAACCTTCTATGGTCCGGCAACTCCAGTTCGAGTTGGAGTGGTGGATAAAAATGGAGAGTCGGCTGTAACGACCTATACCCCAGTTGTTGAGAAAGTAACGCCAACTGGTACAGGTGATAAGACAGAAGGACTTCAAGGTCA